>NZ_CP004006.1:2252500-2552500 GCF_000512355.1 Legionella oakridgensis ATCC 33761 = DSM 21215
AAAGCCCATCAAGCCATACGCCATAAGAATAAAGCAGGGGATTATAATTATTTCACACCGCAGGGCATCAGCTTAAGAAAAGCTTTTACGCGTTACCCATTAATATTCAGCCACATTAGTTCAACCTTCAGCTTAGCTCGAATGCATCCTATTTTACATTACAAAAGACCTCATAAAGGAGTTGATTTAGCCGCTCCCATTGGCACACCAATCCGTGCTGTGGGAGATGGGAAAATAGAAACCATTGGCCGTCATAGCGGTTATGGCAATATGATTAAAATCGTACACGACAAAAAACACAGCACGGTATATGCTCATATGCTTAAATTTCAAAAAGGACTGTCCAGAGGGGATCGAGTTAAACGCGGACAAATCATAGGATATGTTGGACAAACCGGATTAGCCAGTGGACCGCATTGTCATTATGAATTTCATATTAATAGACAACCTAAAAATCCTATGACGGTCGACCTGCCACGCGCAGCATCTGTTTCATCAAGAGAGATGGCTTCGTTTAGCGCGAATGCCTCCACGCTTCTCGCGCAAATGAAGCTCTTTGAAGAAGCGCAGCTTGCAACTTCTGGCAAAAAGGCAACCAAGAAGGTTGCTTAGCGTTTAAAGCTTAGGCAAACAGATAACGACAAACAATCACCGTTGCAATAATTCCGGCAAGATCCGCCAACAATCCGGCAGGAATTGCATGACGGGTACGGCGAATTCCGACTGCTCCAAAATAAACGGCAATCACATAAAAGGTGGTTTCTGTACTACCCATCATGGTTGCGGCCGCTTTAGCAATAAATGAATTCCCTCCATGTTCATGGATTAATTCAGCCATCACACCAGTGGCTGCACTACCTGAGAAAGGACGAATTAAAGCAAGAGGCAATAATTCAGCCGGCATGCCAATCGTAGTCAATAATGGGGCCAGCAAAGAATATAACAGTTCAAAAAAACCCGATGCACGTAGCATTGCAATAGCGACCATCATGGCAATTAAATAGGGGATAATACTGACGCTGGTTTCAAATCCTTGTTTTGCGCCATTAATAAATGCGTCAAAAACATTAATTTTTTTTATGGCACCATAAAGAGGAATACCCACTATAAATGCCAGAAAAATCCAGTTAGATATTTGGGTGGCTAAGTCGCTCATTCATTACCATTTGCTTTTATTTGATAACAAGGCAGCTTCGCTAGCTGTTTTACTGCGATGATACCCACTGTTGTTGAAACCGTCGTCGCTATCAATGAACTAAAAATAACATTACTGGGTTGCAAGTTACCGTTTGCCGCAAGAAATGCAATGGCCGTCGCTGGAATCAATTGCACGCTTGACGTATTAATAGCCAAAAAGGTGCACATAGAATTGCTGGCTGTATGCACATGGGTATTCAAACGTTGTAACTCCTTCATGGCCTGAAGTCCAAATGGTGTAGCGGCATTAGCAAGCCCCAGCATATTTGCTGCAATATTGAGCAGCATTGCTCCCATGGCAGGATGCTCCGCGGGAACATCCGGGAATAATCGCCGAAAAATTGGTCTTACAACACGGGCAAACACATTCACCAGCCCAGATTCTGAAGCGATACCCATGATACCAAGCCATAAAGCCATGATCCCTGTCAAGCCAATGGCTACTTCAAAACCCAATTTGGCAGAATCCGTTACTGCGTGCACCACTTGATCAATTCTACCTTGAATAAGGCCAACGATAACAGCCAGAAAAATCATCCCTAGCCATATTGCATTCAACATGTTATCCCCTCCATGATGACTCGCCTACTTTACCCATCTTCATTGAGAAGATAACATCATCGATTATTTTGATTTTTTTAGTTGGGGACATGATGAATACTTCAACCACCTTAAAATTGCTGCTTACGGGCATGATATTATTCTCATTACCACTGTGGGCAAATCCAACAAACTCCACCCCAAAACGGATCAAATAATTGACCAACTATACCATAGCCTAAATCAGATGCCGATATCCGATATGGCAACACGACTTGACGTCATCAGTGCAAAATTGCTTGGCAAACCCTATTTGCTTGGTGCTTTAGGGGAAGGAGATGAAGGTCGATACGATCAATATCCACTCTATCGTATGGATGCTTTTGATTGTGAAACTTATGTGGATACCGTGCTTGCCATTGCTTTTGCTAATAATGTCTCTACGTTCAAACAATGCATCCGCAAAATCCGTTATCGTAATGGACAGGTATCCTTTATTGACCGCAATCATTTTGCAAGTCTTGACTGGAATCAAAATAATCAAAAACAAGGCTTCCTGAAAGACATTACGACCACAATTAAGGATAAAAATAATCAACCCGTTGCCAAAATAGCCAATGCTTTAATCAACAAACCAGCCTGGTATCAACATTTTACTGATAAGAACATTCGCCTTAATAACACAAATGCATCAGAACAAACAAAGCGCTTGGATGAATTAAAAAATAAAGGCCGCAAATTAAAAGCCTTAAATGCCTCTATACCATACCTTCCTTTGTCGGCTCTCTTTGATTCTTCAGGAAGAGCCAATGAATACCTATTTAAGCAAATACCCAACGGCGCAATTATTGAAATTGTCCGCCCAAATTGGGACTTGCGCAAACAAATTGGTACTTGTCTTAACGTTTCTCATCTTGGATTTGTTTTTTGGAAACATGGCACATTAATATTTCGCCAAGCCTCCTCCATTCATAACCATACGGTGGATGTTTCTTTAATTGACTATTTGCGTGACGCCAGAAAAAGCCCAACCATTGATGGAATTAATGTGCAGGTGGTATTGCCTACTCAACCTCTATCCATCGGCTGCAACGCCACTTAATCGTGAACTTGCAGCGGGAAACTGCACTAGGAAAAAACAAGAGATTGTTACTATGAGAACCTGTTTTCAAAGTCATCAGGCTGAATTTTAAAGGACAGGAACGCAGAAAATCGAGGCTTTTAGCCCCGTGGTTAGACTATGAAGACAGATTTTGAAACTTCTAAATCATATAATAGGTACCCAATGCAATCGTTCGGTTGTATGGTAACTGATAAAATTCAATATTTAAATTAGCAGAATAATTCCTTACCAAAAAAGCAAATAATTTTTCCTGCCAATAAAACCAAAGGGTGTGTTGCTTCTTACTGGCAACTACATTAGGAATTTCAATCATATAAGTCGCTGTTTCAATATTGACTTGAAAAGGAAGAATTTGCCGATCATTGGCAATGTAAAGTGCTTGCGGAATGGAAACGGTATCCATAAACCCATAATGCAATGTTAACTCACAGATATTTTCCTTCAGACAGGAGACTTCGAAACGATCCGGCGACGCAACATAAGGCGTATCCTCGACGATGTAATTGATGATTAAAATATGCTCCGGCAACGCCCGGTTTAATTTTAAAAAATGAAGAAAACTTCCACCGCTTTTATCGTAGATGTCTGTGATGAAGATTGCCGTGGTTTCCGGCAATCGATTCAGACTTTTATAATCAAATTGCTTCAATATTTTTGATAATTCCTCCTTTTTCATATAATACGCCTTATATAAATACTGCCGACCTTGATGCCAAGTATACATAATAAAAGCACATGCAAGCGCAAATATAATAGGCACCCATCCCCCAGTTATGATTTTTTGAATATTAGCTCCTAAAAATGCAACATCGATGGCGCCCGAGAAAGAAAATAAAGCAATGAGTATCACAGGATTCCAACGCCATTTCTTAATGGCCAAATAAACAATCAATACGCTGGTCAAGATCATCACCAAGTTCACTGCGATTCCATACGCATGAGCCAATGCATTTGAATTTTTAAAAGTAACAATTAGGAGTAAGGTTCCTATGGCAAGAACAAGATTCATTTGAGGAATGTAAATTTGACCTTTTTTGGATTTGGAGGTCTGTACGATCGGCAAATGCGGATACAAGCCTAACAATACCGCCTGTTTAGTCAATGAAAAAGTAGCTGAAATTACGGCTTGCGATGCAATAATGGTTGCCAACGTTGCAATGATTAACAAAGGAAATAAAAACCATTTTGGAGCAAGCAGATAAAATGGATTTGCAATGGCTTCCGGGTGATTTAACAAATAAGCGCCCTGGCCAAAATAATTCAATAATAAGCCCGGCAAAGCCACCAAAAACCAGCTAATGCGGATGGGTTTTTTGCCAAAATGCCCCAAGTCGGCATACAACGCTTCACCGCCCGTGACAACCAAAAATATACCGCCTAATAAAGCATAGCCCTTCCAGCCATTGATTTTAAAAAAATCGTATGCATAGATTGGATTGATGGCTTTAAGCACCACTGGGTTATGAATAATCTGCACGGCTCCCAGTATGGCCAAAATCACAAACCAGATAAAAATGATTGGGCCAAAAACAAAGCCAATTTTTGCCGTACCGTAAGATTGTACAGAAAATAATCCAATCAAGATAATGCTCGTCAATGGCAAAACCCAATGCGACAATTCCGGCACAATAACATGAAACCCCTCTATGGCACTGATGACTGAGATTGCCGGAGTTAACATGCCATCTCCCAGCATCAAGCCTGCCCCAAAAATGCCTAAAATAAAAAATATTTGTGTTTTATCGCCAATAAAACGTTTTAACAGGGCTAAAAGGGCAAGGATTCCACCTTCACCATTGTTATCGGCACGGAATAAAATCACCAGATATTTAAAAGAAATAACTAAAATAAGGGACCAGAAAATAAGCGACAGGACTCCGAGAACATCCGCCAAATTGATAGGAAGCCCATCAAGCGATTCCCGCATGGCATACAGAGGGCTTGTGCCTATATCACCATAAACAACCCCAAGTGCTGCCAAAGACAATGAGAATAATGTTGGATTGTCAAGCGTCGTTTTATCAGTCACCGTTAAAAATCCTTATTAATTAATTTTTGTTCGCTTTCATACCACCCACATACATACAGAGCTACGGAAATAATTCACTACGATTAGCTATAAACTATCATTTTCTATCCTGCCAATACATAGCACCTATAAAAGATTATCTTACCCCCAATGATTGGGCATGCTATTAATTTATAATCTTGCAAGACAACCTTGTAAATTATTATTTAATCAGGAAAACTTAAGTGCTGATTGCGAAATCATAAGGGATGCTTAATAATGGAAACATTAAATTGCTACAGGAGTAAAAATGTCGGTTGGGATATCTACTGGGCGCATGGCGTGGGTCGGGTTGTTTGCTTTGACATTAACCAGCTGTTTTCATCCTCCTTATAATAATTTTCAAGAAGATAAACGCACCCTGAGATATTCGACCTTTGGCGGCGGTTTTGGTGCAATGGTAGGCGCTATTGCGGGCGGGGTTGCAGGAAGCGTAGCAGCCGGGGCGGTAGTTGGCGGGGTAAGTGGTTCCTTTATTGGCTATCAAAAAAACTTAAGGCCTGCCATTATTAAAGAACTACAAAAACAAGACATTCAATATGTACAATATGGGGATACCATTACCTTAATTGTACCAACCGATAATTATTATTTGTTTAATAGCCCAGTTCTCAATGAATTAAGCTATCCAGGACTGATGAATATCGTTCGTCTTCTTAAATTTTATCCATGTACTCCTGTGTATGTTGCGGCATTCACCGATAACGTTGGCTCGCGTCGTCATAAAAAAATGCTGTCGCAGGCTCAAGCCGAAACGATGTTAACTTTCCTATGGGCGCATAATATCGATGCGCATCGACTCCGTGCAGAAGGCTATAGTGATAAGCATCCAATAGGCGACAATCGATGGATTCATGGCAGCGCTTATAATCGCCGCATTGAAATACAATGGCTAAATACCCCAGGTCAACCTTCAACACCACCCATGGCTTATCTAGGCATGACCAAGTAAAGCCAATGAGGATGGTTGCTTTCCTGAAAAAAAGCAAAGCTTGAAGGTTTGATGTTTACAATCCCTGTATTTAATGCAACAAGTATTGCAAACTGGTGCAGCTATTAATCATTAGCTATGATGAGAATGATAGGAATTACGACGATGCAACCCTTAAAATTATTTAATTTAAGAGTGACTCTATTTTTATTATCCAGCTTCACAAGCCTAAGTTTTGCTGCTACCAATTGGGCACCTTATATTAACATCGACGCCGGCATTGCTTCCGAAAAAATCAGCGATGTCACGTTTCAAAATCCCCGAGCTCCGCAATTGGCTCAACAAAGTAATTACTCTGCAATTGCCGCAGGTTCAATCGCTTTAGGCAGCAGTGTCTTACCGATGCAATTACCTGTACGCCTAGAACTTAGAGGGCTCTTTCAGGGTCAAAGTGGCTTTAATCGGGAATATTATTTCCCTTCACTCGCTGTGATAGGCATACAAAAGTTACGTATTCAATCCAACGCATTGCTTGTACAAGGATATTATGACATTCCCTTGCAAAGCGTTACTCCCTTTATTACCTTGGGAGTTGGCGCAGTCTGGAATAAAACCACCGCCACTCAATATGCTCCGGAAATACCTGGATGGACATACAATTTTGTTGGCACAACCACATCCAATCTTGCCTGGGCAGGCGGCGTAGGCTTATCAAAATCACTCACGGATAAGTTATCCTTAACCACCAATCTGCAATATGTTTCTTTAGGAAAATTTGATACAGGCGTATTACCCAAAACAGGAGATGAACATATTTTCGGTAAAGTTCGTGCTATCGAACTACTGGTGGGAGTACGATATCTCCTATAGGAACGCCCATTTCCACGCAAGCGAGAATAATGGCAAAAATTATAACCACATAGCATGTTCTTTCCTGATGGGCTAAACCCGCGAAATTGTTCACATTCAGATGTTCTGATATGATGAACAATCCGTTATCGACTCAATCCATTCATGCGTTCTAGATTTGTTGGTGGAATTCTTCTTATCGTTGGTACCTCCATAGGCGGTGGTATGCTTGCCTTGCCCGTTGCCAATGCAGCAACAGGTTTTTGGCAATCTTCGCTTTTCTTGCTGTTGTGCTGGATAATCATGACACTAGGTGCTTTTTTCATTTTGGAAGTTAATCTGTATCTTCCTCCAGGTAAAAACATGGTTTCAATGGCAGCAGCAACCCTTGGCAAGCCAGGATTACTTGTCGCCTGGCTGAGTTATCTTTTTTTGCTCTATACTTTGCTTTCTGCTTATATTTCAGGAGGAGCAGATGTACTGGGCGGATTACTGCGGCTAATCAGCGTTCATGCCAGTGAATGGCAGCTATCCATTGTATTTACAGTGCTTTTTGGTGTTATCGTGTATGGCGGGATTCGTCAGGTTGATTTGCTCAATCGTGTCCTCATGTTTGCCAAGCTAGGAGCTTATTTCATTCTCATCGTTCTAATCTCGCCTTATACGAACGTGCATCATTTTCAAGATGGAAATGTCCAGTACATCACAGGAACCATCATGATTCTAATTACATCCTATGGCTTTGCCATCATTGTTCCCAATCTTCGTGAATATTTTAATGACAATGTTCACTCTTTAAAAAGAGTGGTTTTGATTGGCTCTCTTATTCCATTGCTTTGTTATATCGCTTGGGATGCCGTTATTATGGGCACTCTTCCCGCCAATGGAGATGACGGTTTAATATCATTGATGCACGATGAACATACGACCAGCTCACTGGCAATCATGCTTTCCAATGCAGTAAATAACAGCACCATCAGTTCTTTATTTAATTTTTTCACCTCCATTTGTATGTTGACTGCCTTTCTGGGAGTCTCCTTATGTCTTATCAGTTTTTTGGGAGACGGTCTTAACCTTTCTGCAAAAGGAAAAGAAGGGTTAGGCTTGTTTTTATTAACCTTTCTGCCGCCATTGATTTTGGTTATTTATTACCCAGGCGCCTACATTCACGCTTTAAATTATGCGGGATTTTTCTGCGTAATACTCTTATTACTACTGCCTGCATTAATGTCTTATTTCGGCAGAAAGCATTTTTCTCCAGCCTTCATTGTCCCGGGTGGACGAGCGAGTCAAATGCTGGTGATTATCAGTTCTCTGCTTCTACTTTTTTTAGCAATATAGAACAAGGTTCAGTACTTGCTTGTTGGTATTATCTGGAGTACGCTGCCAAGATTCATATTGACAAAAAATGAAATTTAAATTAACATTTTGTTTTATTTTTAAACAATTGGAATGTCTGTGCTCAACTCTAAGCTCATAGGTGGTATATTACTCATTGTTGGAACCTCCATTGGTGGCGGAATGCTGGCACTTCCCGTTTCTACTGCCGCTGCAGGCATTAGCAATTCCATTTTCTTTTTAATTGCCTGTTGGCTCATTATGACCGCGGGTGCATTATTAATTCTTGAAGTTAATTTGCGCCTTCCAGCAGGCAGTAATATGGTGTCGATGGCACGCTCAACGCTCGGATTACCAGGACAAGTCATCGCCTGGATAACGTATCTTTTCCTACTTTATACTTTACTTGCTGCCTACATTTCCGGAGGCAGCGATGTATTTAGCAGTCTTTTGCACAAAATGCACATCGACTTGCCAAATTGGCTAACCGCCCTAAGCTTTACTCTACTCTTTAGTCTAGTTATTTACAGCGGCATCCGAGCAGTAGATTACGTTAATCGTGGCTTAATGTTTGGCAAATTAGGGATTTATTTATTGCTTGTATTGATTATTAGTCCACATATTGAGGTACCGACCTGGCGCGGCGGTTCACTGCCAGCCATCACAGGCAGTCTTATGATTTTAATCACCTCATTTGGCTTTGCTTCTATTGTTCCCAGCTTGCGCGAATATTTCAAAGACGATATTCCAGCGTTACGCAAAGTTATTGTATTTGGCTCGCTTATTCCATTGGTTTGTTACATCGTGTGGGAAGCAGTCATTATGGGAGTTGTGCATCGCGACGGTAGCAATGGCTTACTGGCACTTATGAATAGTGAGCATGCCACCAGCGGTTTAACAGAGGCCTTAAGTGACGCGGTACAAAGTCAATTAATTACTCGATTTTTCGAGTTTTTTACATCAATTTGCATGATTACTGCCTTTCTAGGTGTTTCTTTGGGTTTATTTGATTTTCTTGCAGATGGTTTAAAACTTAAAAAGGCAGGCAAACAAGGACAACTGACTTTGGCATTAACGTTTCTGCCTCCTTTAGTGATTGTCATGTTTAATCCAGGTATTTATCTAAAAGCACTAGGTTATGCAGGCATTTGCTGCGTCATCTTATTACTCCTGCTGCCATCAGTCATGGCTTGGCGAGGACGTAATGCATGTACCCAAGATTCCATGGTCATCGTACCAGGGGGACGATTTAGCCTGGCGCTCATTGGCTTCATTGCCACTATTTTATTATTTATAGCATGGCGTCTGGGTTAGGCCACATCAGCATTTTTTGTATTTTTCCTTGCAACTGAATTTCAGGAAGAAAATTCATACCGATTTTCATAAAAAATTTCCATGTCTCCCCATGCTCTATGTTAATTTTATCTATCAGCTGGCTTCGTCTTTCATTAATGGCTTGTATGAAATTCATGGTTCCCTGCGCTCCCAGCAAAGAACACACTGAGAGCACGCTCTTCTGTTCCAAGAATAAATTTTTTAGCAACTGCTCTTCAAGATATTCAAATTTTTTATGCACTTCATCAGCATCTGGCAGACCAACCCCTCGCTCCAGATCTGCTTCACATACAAGCCGATGCTCCTCATTCAGAATCGTAGCAAATAAGTTGGGGGCGATATTACTTCTTTGCAATGCTTGGAAAATTTCCTCTATCCAGATTTGATTTAAATTGAGCAATACTATAGCAATTTTGGGACAGTCTTCATTGCGAATAAAATTACAGAGTATCTCAATATTTTCATTATGCGCGGGTGGCAAAGCATGCGGTGCGCATAGTATGTAGAGAATCCTGGTGAATAAAATGCCACGAAAAATTTCATCTACCAATAAATTATGCATCAGCTCCTTATGAAATAAGGAGCTTAATTTTTCTTCAAACGTCAGCGGCACCTGAATAGCTAATACCTCTAATTGCGCCAATAGTGAAAAAGTGTATACATATAGTAATCGTTTATCTTGCTTCAGCTCAAAAGGCAGGCCATTTTTAAATAAATCAGAAATGCGCTTTTTAATCTGTGTTCTTTCTTTTTCAGTTATTTTTTTCCAGCCTTCCTGAATCCATTTTTCGGCTTCCCAGGAAGGTCTTAATAACTTATCAAGTTCATCCATAACAACACCCCTTAAACATTGAGGTTGCATGCATCATATCGAGTTAGCGTAAACAGTGTCAAGCAAAGGCCATGCAAGTTTGCAAGGCCTTTCTCTCAAGATTAACCAAGACATCCGAAGGGGGAAAGAAAAGAAGTTCAGTCTCATCTTATTCCTATTTTTAAGTATGCGATTAAAAGCCAATTTTTGTTATTATTATCCAAAACCGATTAATGCACAGTTAGCATACACTACCTAATGAGCATGATAAAAATAAGACCGTTTTTAAAATGGGCAGGCAATAAGTATCGCTGTCTTGATAATATTTTAAACTCCTTACCAACCGCAAATCGTTTGATCGAACCCTTTGCCGGTTCTGCGGCTGTATTTATTAATTCGGATTATCCTCGCTATTTACTGGCCGAAGAAAATAAAGATTTGATTGCCCTGTTCTCCTGCCTGCAAACGGAAGGACACTCCTTCATTTCTTTCTGTGAACAATATTTCTGCCATACCAATAATTGTGCCGGACGCTATTATGATTTTCGTGATCAATTCAATCAATGCACTGAGGCAAGGCAAAGAGCTGCTTTGTTTTTATATTTAAACCGGCACGGGTACAATGGATTATGCCGTTATAATCAAAAAGGCATTTATAATGTCCCTTTTGGCCGCTATCAGAAGCCTTATTTCCCTAAAGCCGAAATGGAATACTTTCATCAGAAAAGTCAAAAAGCCAAATTTATCCACAGCGATTTTCGAGATACGTTTGCTCATGCCACACCAGGTGATTTGATTTATTGTGATCCTCCCTATGCTCCACGCTTACAAAATAGTAACTTTACGTCTTATACGGATAAGAAATTTGGAGAACAGGAACAAATCATTCTTGCTGAATTAGCCATGGAAAGTGCCGCCAGAGGCATCACCGTTATTATTTCCAATCATGATACGGATTTTACTCGTCATTATTATCGTTTTGGAGACATTAAATCGTTTGCCGTCACTCGTTCCATCAGTTGCCAGATCCACCGTCGTTTGTCAGTCAACGAATTGCTTGTCATTTTTCGTTAATACACAATGAAACCAAACCACGACATCCTGACAGAATAAAAACGTTAACTACTAATTTGTGATGGTTCTAAAGTCTTTTAAGAAAAATGCAACGACCATTACCATCAGCAAAGAAAGAGGAAGAACCGATAAGGCTAACTGATAATCAACCATGGTATAGATATGCTCACCAGCCACTATACCGCCATCACCAAACGTATCCAATAACTTACCAACTAATGGCTGGAAAATAACCCCGCCTAACGTAACAATCATGTTCGTTACCGCAAAGACAGTACCCGATAATTGTGCGCCACTATTTTCTTTAGCCATCACAAACACAATAATCTCAGTTGCACTGAATACGCCATAGAAAAACAACAATACATTTAAGGACCAGTAGGAAAGCCCGGGAGCATACAACACCAAACTGATGCATATCAACGATAGGATAGCACCTATGACAAGCGGCAGTACGCGGCGACCCGTTAAATCAGAAAAATATCCCGCCACCGGCGCTCCCACAGCCCAGCCAAGAAACATGACAGAAATGGTTCTTGCCGCTTCAACTTTTGTCAAATGATGCGCCTGTTCCAGATAAGTTTTACCCCATAATTCGCCAAATACAGATAATGAGGTATAAAGGCACGCCCCCACAAAACCTATCAACCAAACCTCAGAGGACGTGAGCACGCGCCAAACATTCTGAAAAAATTCTGTTAATGGCTGCATTTTTACATGATGGCCTCCGGGTCCATCCCGAACGATTAGAAAAATTAACAGAGAAAGCAAAGCACCAAACACAACCATCAAAAACAATACCGGTCGCAGTCCCATGGTCAATGCCAGTTCCGTGATTTTTACTTCCCCATACACCAACCCTAACATACCTAGTGTAGTAATTAACCCTGCTACTAATGAAAAGTATCGCTGAGGCAGCCAATACATGGCCAACGATAATACCCCGACAAAAGCAAAAGAAGAGCCAAAACCGACTAAAAAACGACCGCATCCGGCAATGAGCATGGAGGAAAAACACATAAACATGAAGGAGCCGATGGTGCAACATAAACAAGCAAATGTTAATAACCGCCGGGGCCCGAAACGATCCATCAACATACCAACCGGTAATTGCATCGGAGAATATGCAAAATAATAAAACGCAGACAACTGACCGAACGTTGAAGCAGAAATATGGCCAAATACTGCACTCAACTCACTTTGCAATGCTCCAGGAATAATTCTTAATACGAATTCATAACAGTAAAACACCGCGCCTATAGCACAAACCAGTGAGCCAAAATAAATTTGTTTCCGTTTTGTCAAACTACCTTCAAACATTTGAGTCAGCATGAGCATAGGTTTCTCTTAAAAAGAGCGTTAAGATGGCTGCCAGCAAAATACCAAGAGGAATAATGGACATTGCAAATTGATAATCATCCGCGGTATAAAATTGCTGCATTTTATCTAATGGAATATCTTGAATGGACAAGGTTGTTGCATGCGAACGTGCACTCCAATCCAATAGCCGACCAACTAATGGTTGCAAAAACATGGCGCCAATCATCACAATCATATTGGTCATTGCAATGGCTGTTCCAGCGGCTTCTTTAGGGCTTAACTCACGGCCAACTGCAAAAACAATCGCTTGTGCACTGTAGAGCAATCCTAAAAGAACCATTAATGCATTTAAACTGATTTGATTTAAACCAGGCATATACAAAATCATCATCATGACCACGGCTGCACTGCTTGCCCCAAGCATCATTGGAAGTTTTCGCCTTTTAAAGTGGTCTGAAATAAATCCCATCAGTGGAGCACCAATGGTAAAACCAAGAAATAATAAAGAGTTTGCAAAATGAGCACCAGCCTCTGAAATTCCGTGAGCATGTATTAAATAAGGAATACCCCATAATTCGGCAAAGACCGTGGTAGGCAAATAAACCAAACAACCATACAGGCCATTGATCCATATTTGCTTATTGCGAGCAATGATTCCCAAATCAATCATATTTTTCTTAAAGCTATCTATGGTTCCTTTTTGTCGTTGATAGCGCTTTTGGTCCTTAATACCAAACCATAATACTATTGTCAGTCCAACCCCGAAAATAGCAGTGAAATTAACCGTCGATTGCCAACCCAGCCAGAACACCATATGACCCAATAAATTATCGCCGATCATGGCACCAATAGTCCCTAAGGCAGTAGCGATTCCTGCTACCATCGCCAGTTTATCTTCTGGTAACCATATCGTTGCCAGCTTTAAAACACCAACAAAGGCAAAAGCAGATCCTAACCCCACCAGAAAACGTCCCAAAGCAGCCACGGAAAATACTGTCGTACCTGCAAATAAAAAGGTCCCAATCACACAAATCATACAAGCCAAAGTCAACAGACGTCGGGGACCGAATCGATCCATCAAAACACCAACGGGAAGTTGCATGGGAACATATGCATAGTAATAAAAAGCCGATAAAAAACCAAAACCGCTGGCAGATAAATCAAAATGATTGCGTAATTGTGGCTCCATGACACTAGGAGAGATACGCAAAAAATATTCATACGCATAATAGATTGCACCCAAACTGCAAATTAACCATGCAATCAAGCGATATCTTTTATCATTTTTTATAGACAAAATACTCTCCTTAACTTATTGGGTTAAGCATAAGTTCTAATTCTAGGGAATGTTATATAGCATTCTTGCAACGACTGACACCGCTTGCGATGGCGGCATTTGCTACCGCCAGCGATACTCGCTCACGTAAACGGGGATCAATAGGCTTTGGAATAATATATTGAGGCCCAAATTCCCAATCCGTTACTCCAGGATAATTATCTTTAACCTCCTGGGGAACCGGTTCATGTGCAAGTTGCCGTATCGCTTCTACCGCCGCAATATGCATGGCCTGATTAATGCGGGTTGCCCGCACATCAAGCGCACCACGAAAAATATAAGGAAAACATAATACATTATTTACCTGATTTGGATAGTCGCTGCGTCCCGTCGCAATAATCAAATCGTCACAAATGCTCAAAGCGACCTCCGGTTTGATTTCCGGTTTAGGATTGGACAATGCAAAAATAACCGGTTTGGGGGCCATTAACCTTAACAATTCCGCATTCAGCAAATCTGGTCTTGCCACGCCAATAAAAACGTCTGCATCGACCAAAGCATCCGCCAGCGTCCTCCTCTCAGTAGCCCTGGCAAACGCATATTTATAGGCATTTAAATCTTCCCGACCAGTATGGATAACGCCTTTACTATCCAATAACAGCATTTTATTTTTATCGGCCCCTAAAGCCACTAACAATCGCATGGACGCAATTCCTGCAGCACCAGCTCCAATACAGACAATGCGTGCTTCAGATAATTTTTTCTGCTGTATTTCCAAGGCATTCAGCAAGCCAGCCGCCACAACAATTGCTGTTCCATGCTGATCATCATGAAATACTGGGATATTAAGCTGTTCTGCAAGGGATTGTTCAATATCAAAACACTCGGGAGCTTTAATATCTTCAAGATTAATACCACCAAACGTTGGTGCAATATTTTTAGCAGTGGCAATAAACGCCTGAGGTTCCTCTGCATTTATTTCAATATCAAACACATCGATACCAGCAAAACGTTTGAATAAAACCGCTTTACCTTCCATAACAGGTTTGCTTGCAAGTGCACCAACATCACCCAGGCCAAGCACGGCAGTTCCATTTGTCATAATGGCAATCAAATTCCCCTTGGCGGTATAGCGATACGCATTTTCCGGATTTTCCGCAATGGCAAGAACAGGCTCAGCGACCCCTGGAGTATATGCAAGAGATAAATCATCCTGAGAGTTGGTTGGCTTGGTTATGCGCACTCCCAACTTACCGGGCACCGGGAATTCATGATAATGTAAAGCTCGTTCTTTTAAAGCAGTATCTTTATCCAAGGTGATTACTCTCTTTTCAAAAAATTCAGAAAAAAATCATATAGAAAAACGATATGGATGAACAGTTTTTTTTTGCAAAAAAAAGGCGCATTTTCATTGCGCCTACATTCCATTTTATAAAAACCAGTGGCCAAGAACACTTGCTAATACGAACTTAAGCCTCTTTTTGCGCGTTACCACGTGACTTGTAGCGATCACGGAACTTCTGCACCCTACCCCCTGTATCCACCAGCTTTTGCTTGCCTGTATAAAAAGGATGGCATTGAGCACAGACTTCAATGGCCAAATCATGACATAAGGTCGAACGAGTTTCAAATGAATGTCCGCAACTACAGGTTACTTTGATGATCTCATATTCAGGATGGATTGAAGCTCTCATAACATCATTACTCTCTATAATTACCTAACTGGCATCGCCACCTGATCATTGTCAGGCACCATGCTCATTAATAAATGACGTGGCACAATAGCAGATATCCTATTTAAAATCAAATTTTGTCTATTTGATACGCAGCCACTCATTCATTTTTATTTTCTTTTGCGGAATAAGAGATTCAATCGCAGCCACCACTTCAGAAGTGACTTCATACAATGGAAGCTGTGTTTCATCCGCACCTCCATAGTTATTATCACTTGCGACAAAATAAATCATGGATGGCCCAACTTTATCTGCCACTTGAGCAATTTTATTCGCCCGCTCTTGTTCCAGAGGAAGTTTGTCATGGACCTCTTGCAACACCACTTCAGGGTTGCCATAAGTTAGGCCAATAGAAATAATGACACTCGGATCTGCAACACTGACCGCATGAATAACGCGAGTAGGAGCATGAAAGTAATCTACATCATAACCAAATTCCGTTTCTTTCGCATTTCCCGGCGGCAAATGGGCTTTTTGAAAATCTTCAACTGTTTTACCGGGTTTTAATTTTCTCGTAAGAATTGAAATGATTTGTGGCGTTTTTTCCCGATAACTCATGATTTTCCCTGTGATTTACGTAAATTTTAATCCGCACGGTCACTCGATGTCTAGGCAAGCTGGACCCAAACAGGGGCATGATCGGAAGGACGTTCTACGCGACGCGGTTCACTATCAATCTGACTTTCCACACATCGCTCAAGCAAAGAATCGCTAAGCAAGATATGGTCAATACGCAAGCCCATATTACGGCGAAACGCAGCCGCACGATAGTCCCACCAGCTGTAGGTGATTTCCTGGGGATGAAGGCGGCGAAAACTGTCTTTTAATCCTAAATCAAGAAGTGCTGCAAATGCCTGACGTTCGAGAGGACTCACCAGCACCGATCCTTGCCATGCTATTGGGTCATGGACGTCCTTATCTTCTGGAGCAATATTAAAATCGCCCACCACCGCCAGTTTGGGATATTGACGCAGTTGCTCTTTTATAAATGTCGTTATTTTTGCCAGCCAATTTAATTTATATTGATATTTATCAGAACCCACTTCTCCGCCATTGGGAACATACAAATTAACGACACGAACGTCTGCGATAGTGGCCACCAACACTCGTCGCTGCGGATCAATAAATCCGGGAATATCGGTCACTACCGATTCAATGGGTTGCCTGCTGATCAAGGCTACGCCGTTGTAGGTTTTCTGGCCGGAAAAAACCACATGCAACCCCATCTCCTGAAATACTTTACAAGGGAATTGTTCATTAATTAGTTTGGTTTCCTGTAAAGCCAACACATCCACCTCATTGTTTTGAAACCAGGCAATAACTTGCTCCAAACGAACCTTCAGAGAGTTCACATTCCAACTGGCTAATTTAAGCACACCAATCTCCTTGATATTCAATCAATAAAGGCGCGTGATCAGAAAATCTTGTTTCACGATAAATATCAACATGCACAACACTGTCAATCAACCCTGGAGTAATCACCTGATAATCAATACGCCACCCCACATTCTTGGCCCATGCCTGCCCTCGATTCGACCACCAGGTGTATTGTTCTTCTTGTTGATTTTGCAAGCGAAATGCATCAATAAATCCCATTGTTCCGAATAACTCATCCATCCAGGCACGTTCTTCAGGTAAAAATCCTGAGTTTTTCTGATTACCGCGCCAATTTTTAATATCAATCTTTTTATGGGCAATGTTGTAATCGCCGCAAATGATTAATTCCCGACCCATGGCTTTCAACGCCATCAAATGCTTGGCAAAGTAATCAAGAAAATCATATTTGATGGCCTGACGCACATCCCCGCTCGTTCCGGAAGGCAGATAAAGCGATATAACACTTAATTTTGGGTAATCAAACTGAATATAGCGACCTTCTTCGTCACAATAATTAAAACCTAAGCCCTTAATGACTTGTAATGGCTTTTTTCGAGCATAAATAGCAACACCACTATAGCCTTTTTTACTGCATCGAAATAATCACAGTGATAATCTTGTGGAAAATACACCGTCTCAGACATCAATTGTGCAATTTGCGCTTTGGTTTCTTGAATACAAACAACATCAGCATTCTGCTGTTGCAACCATTCATAAAAGCCCTTACGGGCTGCTGAGCGAATGCCATTGGCATTAAAACTAATTATTTTCACAACCTTCACCAATATTTATCGTTGCATAGCATAAGCAGCAACGCTTATTTTTTATTCATTTGCACCGTAATCCTTGCCAAGCGCTCCCCCAGTTTTTTGGCCAGAATAATTTCATCCTCACTCAAAAGATTATCATGATTTATCCCAGACACATGGGTAGCCCCATAAGGCGTCCCGCCTGTTTTTGTCGCACTTAAAACAGGTTCTGTATAAGGTAACCCTACGAGCAGCATACCATGATGCAATAAAGGCAGCATCATACTCAGCAAAGTTGTCTCTTGGCCACCATGCATGGAAGCAGATGAGGTAAAAACGCAGGCCGGTTTATTAACCAAATCACCAGCCAACCATAATGGTGTTGTGCCATCCAGAAAATATTTCATAGGGGCTGCCATATTACCAAACCGCGTGGGACTTCCCAAAGCAAGTGCCTGGCAATGGCGTAAATCATCTAAAGAAGCGTAAGGGGCTCCAAGGTCCGGAATGGTCTTATCCACGGCCTCGCAAGTGGCAGAAACAGGAGGAACCGTTCGGATACGTGCTTCAACTCCATCCACATAACCTACGCCACGAGCAATATATTGCGCAAGTTTTGCAATCGCACCATATCTTGAATAATACAATATTAATACATAAGGTTTAGACATGAACAACCAACTCCAAATAGACCCATGATGTATGCAGATGATGAGGTATTCTTGGGATTATATTCAATAAACCCAGGGCAAACGCATCTTATGACTAAAAATAATCCTAAATGTCGTCTTTGCGATAGCGAAGCATCCAGACCCAATTTTCAATAGGGTGTCGATCTGGGTTGCTTCGCTATCGCAAAGACAAATTTTTAAACAAATACATGTTCAAAATTTAGATGCGATTGCCATGAAATAAACCACATTGGGCGATGCATGAACATCCTACACGGTGTTAGAGTTAGGCCAGTTTTGGAAAGACGTTGCTTAAACCAATGGTGATCATTTCCACCGCCATCGCAGCTAAAATCAAACCCATGATTCGAGTCACAATTTTTATGCCTGAATC
The DNA here is from genome assembly GCF_000512355.1 of Legionella oakridgensis ATCC 33761 = DSM 21215. Taxonomy (NCBI): domain Bacteria; kingdom Pseudomonadati; phylum Pseudomonadota; class Gammaproteobacteria; order Legionellales; family Legionellaceae; genus Legionella; species Legionella oakridgensis. The sequence continues at coordinate 2,271,287 of NZ_CP004006.1, forward strand.
ACCGAGAAAACGGCCAATGGTTCCCGAAAAAACCAATAAAACAGCAACAACAGCGGCCAAAGCAACATCCACCATGCTCATCTGTAAATACCCAATCCAATCATGGGCATTATGGCCATAAATAACAATAGTACTGATTGCGCCTGGTCCGGCAATAAGCGGAAGCGCCATCGGAATAACGGCAATGGAATCACGTTCTTTTGCCAAGTTTTGCTCTTTAACGGTGTAATGTATGGGACTGGGCTTAGATTGCAACATATGCAATCCCATTAATAAAATGATAATGCCACCGGCTATACGAAAACTTGGGACATTAATGCCAAAAAGTTCCAGAATGAACATTCCTAACCAAGTGACAATGATTAAAATAAAAAAACAGCCAACGCAGTTCCTAATGCTTCCCGCCGCCTCTGCTCCTTGGAATAATCGGCGGTTAAACTGAGAAATATTGCCACACCGCCAATAGGATTCATAATAGCCAGCATGGTAATAAAAAATTTAATCAATAGATGGCTATCCATGGCCGTTATTACTGCACTTTAAAATAATGGAATTAAATCATCCTAACATTGGTGCAAATTCTTTCGCAAGATTCGTCTTGAACATCAATGCAAACTCATTAGAATCTAATAAAGCAAACTTTTGATATACTGGAGCAAAAATTATTTCCCTTCCGAGGTCAATATGAAACAATTTCTTGTATGCTCTCTATTATCCATTGCCTTAACCGCTTGCGCACCATCCTATTTCGGTTTATCAAAAGAACAATGGGAACACCTAACCCCGGCTCAACAAAATGAAGTCATTAAAGCTTACAATGAGCGAGAGGCAGAAAGACAACGAGCTGAAAATGAAAAAAATATCATTGCCGAACAGAATGCACCTTTAAATAATTTAATTGGTGCTTTAAGTGAGGCAATACCACAACATACTAAAGAGAAAAACCGTTCAACCACCACCACAAATCAGACGTGTACTGCAAATGGCAGTCAATGCACCTCCACATCCACCACCCGTTCATCCGGTTGGCAAATTGGCTATTAATACTTAACTGAGGATGTGAAAATCAGGATGATGATGGATAATTCAAACTTAAAACAACAGATGCTGACAAAATGGGTTGAAAGCAAACGCTTTATTCTTTTTGTTATTCATCATTTTATTGAGGATGATTGCACTTACCGCGCCTCGGCGCTTGCATTTACTACCTTGCTTGCCATTGTTCCTTTGATGTCCGTAGGATTTACCATCTTATCCACCTTCCCGGTCTTTTATCAATTAAGAGGTCCGTTGCAAGAGTTCATATTTGAAAATTTTGTACCTGCCACAGGAAAAGTGATTCAAGACTATTTACAACTTTTCGCAACGCAAGTATCAAAATTATCCATGCTGGGGGTACTTTTTTATTCATCACCGCCTTGCTGGTCATGTATACCATCGAACGCTCAATGAACAAAATTTGGCGAGTCAATTCGCCGCGGCAGGGCGTGTCCGCCTTTTTATTGTATTGGGCCATTTTATCCTTGGCGCCTTTCTTTCTGGGATTAAGTCTTGCAGCCAGCTCTTATTTTTTCTCCATGCCGTTCATTAAAGGCTATCATGCCCCTTCCTTCCTGTTAAGTTGGATTCCTTTTCTTTTATCATTCATGGGGTTTACCTTTCTGTATGTGGTTGTGCCTAATTGTCATGTAAAGTTACGCCATGGATTGTATGGCGCTCTAATTGCCACCATATTATTTGAATCCGCAAAACAAGCGTTCGTTTATTATCTAAGCCAATACAACACTTATCAGTTGCTCTATGGTGCGTTTGCTACCATCCCTCTTTTTTTTCTATGGATTTATTGGGTCTGGCTCATTACCTTAGTTGGGGCAGAAATTACTTATGCTTTAGCGGTGCACTATCAAAGGCGGCAAGGCATGGCGCTCGATGGATTTTCACAAGCCTTACTATGGATGCACTGCCTGTGGCTTGCGCAACAAGAAGGGAAAAGCGTTCCATTAGAACGTTTAATTAACGCAAGCAATCAGCCTTTTGCTATTGAAATAGGAGATATGCTCGCCGTGCTCTCGTCACGACAATTGATACAAACCACAGCCGATGATCATTATGTCCTAAGCCGTGATTTGACTCATCTCACTTTGTATGAATTTTTGTATTTGTTGCCTTATCGCATATCCGATGCAGAAAAACTTACCACCACAGACTCCCCAATAGCAAAGCGGTGGCACGCTCAAATTCTAGCATCTGATAAACAGCTGCAGCAGAACCTTGACATCAGTCTCGATGAGTTATTCCGCAATGACTAATATGAACAGGTTCAGGTTGGTGCTGAGTCCAACCTGATTCACTTAAATAATTACAGAATATAACGAGCCAAATCTTCGTCGGCGACCAATTTACCTAAGTGATCATTGACATACTGCTCATCCACAAGAATCGATTCCCCAGCTTTATCCGTAGCTTCAAAGGAAACCACTTCCAAGAGACGCTCCATGACCGTATACAGGCGACGAGCACCAATATTTTCAGTACGCTCATTAACCTGCCAAGCCACTTCAGCAATACGGCGAATCCCTGTGGCATCAAAAGCAAGATGTAAGCCCTCTGTAGCCATCAAGGCAATGTATTGCTCAGTTAATGATGCATTAGGCTCTGTCAGAATGCGAACAAAATCTTCAACGCTTAATGCAGACAATTCCACACGAATTGGAAGACGCCCCTGAAGTTCAGCAATTAAATCAGAAGGTTTGGCGACGTGAAAAGCACCAGATGCAATGAATAAAATATGATCGGATTTTATCATACCGTATTTGGTCGATACCGTCGTACCTTCTACCAAAGGCAACAAATCACGCTGTACCCCTTCACGCGAAACATCACCACCGTGTTCAGCACGCTTGGCCACTTTATCGATTTCATCGATGAATACAATGCCATTTTGTTCAACGTTTTCGATGGCACGAGTTTTAATGTCTTCCTCGTTAATCAGTTTTGCTGCTTCCTCTTCACAAAGCAATTTCATGGCTTTACGAATTGGCAATTTTCTTGTTTTGGTCCGTCCGCTTCCTACCTGTTGAAACATGGATTGCAACTGATTAGTCATTTCTTCCATGCCAGGAGGTGCCATGATTTCTATGCCTACTGGAGAGGCTGCTACTTCTATTTCAATTTCATTATCATCCAGCGTTCCTTCGCGCAATTGCTTGCGAAAAACCTGGCGGGTGGATGAATCTCGTTCAGCCGTCATAGTGCCTCGAGCCGGTGGCAATAAGACATCCAGGACGCGCTCTTCTGCAGCATCCTCAGCAAGCTGCTGTACTTTTTTCATTGCCAGTTCACGTTCCTGTTTGACGGCAATGTCCGCCAAATCACGGATGATTGAATCAACGTCGCGTCCTACATAACCTATTTCGGTAAATTTGGTGGCTTCAACTTTTATAAAAGGTGCTTCAGCGAGTCTTGCCAAACGTCGGGCTATTTCCGTTTTACCCACGCCGGTTGGTCCAATCATAAGAATGTTTTTGGGCATGATTTCATTGCGTAAGGCATCATCTTCAATTTGCAACCGCCGCCAGCGGTTACGAAGTGCGATAGCCACGGCCCGCTTAGCTTCATCTTGACCAATAATGAAGCGATCTAACTCTTCTACAATCTCGCGAGGGGTCATCATGGTTTTTGTATCGGTCATCGAATTACTCACTATCCAATTCTTCAATGGTTAAATTATGGTTGGTGTAAATACAAATTTCACCGGCGATGGTTAATGCTTTTTTGACGATGTCCATGGCAGATAAATCGGTATTTTCAAGCAAGGCACGCGCCGCTGCCTGAGCAAATGGCCCGCCTGAACCAATTGCCATTAAACTTTCTTCAGGTTCAATAACATCACCATTTCCTGTGATGATTAACGACGATTTATGATCAGCCACAGCCAGTAACGCCTCCAGACGACGCAAAATTTTATCCGTACGCCAGTCCTTTGCCAACTCTACCGCTGCCCGAACCAAATGCCCCTGATGCAATTCAAGCTTGCTTTCAAAACGCTCAAAAAGGGTAAAAGCGTCTGCCGTTCCCCCAGCAAACCCGGCAATTACCTTATCTTTGTATAACCGCCGAACCTTGCGGGCATTGCCTTTCATGACCGTATTGCCAAGCGTTACCTGACCATCTCCGCCAATCACCACATTGTTTCCTCGTCTGACCGACAAGATAGTCGTACCACGAAATTGTTCCAAGGCAACTCCTTATAGATTGCTAACATCAAAATAATTAAGTTGGGGATGATTACAAAAAAATCAATGGGGGAAGGCAAGAATTTAAATCACACCAAGTTAAAATTGGCAAAAAAAACCATTCACCGCATAGTGAAGAACAGTGAATGGTTAGGTTTTTATGCAAATGGCCATGAGGGATGGCCAAAATGCATCAATCTCAGTAGAAATTAATGAGCAGCGAATGCAGTCGGAAATTCAACATCATCAGCATGATGACCTTCGTCGCCTCTAAAAAACGCTTCATCGCTTTCAACTCGTCTGTATCCTTCACCAGAAGCGCATGCTTTCTTGACTGCATCAACGGTAGTTGCCCCACTACGAGTCACTAATGCTACGATGGTTGCAGGAAGAGAAACAGCCGCAGCAACTGCCAGCAATGGCGTCAATAAAGTAGTTACACCAGCAATCACTCCACTAATAAGTGCAAGATTCAAACTGGCGTCTTTCACTCGTTTCGCACCAACCAATGCAGAAACACCAGCCACCAAAAGACTGCCCACACAAACGGCAGCTGCAATGGCAGCGGCGGCGGCACTCACTGCCGTTAAAAGACCAAGCGCCAGTGGAGCAGCAACGGGGGCTATTAACGTTCTACCAAAATCAGCGCCACTACGATAGGGTGTAAAAAATCCTGGTGCCTGAGCACGATAGCGTGCAGCACGTTCTCGTAAGGCAGCCATCAATGCTGCAAAATCCACCTCTTCTTGTTGAGGTCTTGGAATAAACGTTCCGGGAGCTGCTGTTGTAGCAAATGGTTGGGCAAGCGGCGGACGAGCAAACGATGGATGGCCAAACGATGAATGGGAAAATGACGATTGTGTAAATGGGTCAATTGGTTGGCGGGAACGAAACATACATCACTCCTAAATGTTAAAAAGTTTCACATTGTATATAAATAAAACAATAAAATCAATGATGACATGCCTATAAATCAGATAAATGACCATTGAACCATTCTTTTTACTTTCAAAAATCGTTAAAAAAACCAGGATCATAGTGATAAACAGAACGTTTCTGTTAAGCTATAGACATGAAAAAAATCTTCGAATTAAACTGGTTTCGCTACAGTCACTTGGTTTTAATATCTCTGACCTGTTTCGCATGTGGCAGCAGGCAAACCGATTCATGGACAGCGCCCCCCACCATCACTCAAACTTCTTTGCAGCGCCAACTTTTTTCAACTCATATCGCCAAATACGATTTTGAAATTGTAGAAACTTATCCTCATGCCCATCATTTTACCCAAGGATTAGTGTTAGATAAGCATGATTTATACGAAAGCAGCGGACTCTATAAACACTCTAAATTACAAAAAATCGATTTATCAACAGGAAAAATCATACAAACTCTTCCTCTCGCTCCACATTTCTTTGCTGAAGGCCTTACTCTTTTAAACAATCAACTTTATCAATTAACGTATCGAGAACAAACTGCATTTGTTTATCATAAGAAATCATTAGCATTACAAAAACATTTCGTTATTCAGGTCCAGGTTGGGGGCTCACCAGTGACAGCAAACAGCTCATTATGAGCAATGGTTCAGAAGTATTGACATTCCTCGATCCAAAAACCTTTAAACCATCAAAAATGCTAACGGCTAAAATCAATAATCAACCATTAATTTCGCTTAATGAACTGGAATTTATCCAAGGGAAAATTTATGCCAATGTATGGCCGACTTCCATCATCGTCATTCTTTCTCCTGAAACAGGCCAGGTAGAGGGATGGCTAGATATTCAGGCACTGAAACCCGCCACTTATGTTTGCCCTTCAACAATTTGTGTTGCCAACGGCATTGCTTATGATAAAGGCACGAATACCTTGTTAGTAACAGGTAAATTTTGGCCTAAACTTTATCGCATTAAACTCATTGACCAGCGGACATAAAGCTCTTCAAAGTCAGCCTCACTTCCCAGGGCAATAGTGGATAATGCAATTGAGTCATTCATGACGGATTTAAAAAAGAAACACCATGCGGTAATAGGCCAATATCAAGATGCTCTGCAAGACTCTGACCGATATCGGCAAATGTATCACGCCGGCCTATGAATTGACTATGGATATTCGGGCCAAACGCCAATACAGGGATATGTTCACGAGTATGATCGGAACCTGAAAACGTGGGATCACAACCATGATCCGCAGCAATAACAACCATATCACCTGGCTTCAGCAAAGCTTCTAATTCAGGAAGGCGGGCATCGAATTGCTCCAATGCATGGGCATAACCGGCAACATCGCGGCGATGCCCATAAGAAGAGTCAAAATCAACAAAATTGGTAAACACCAGACTGCCATCGGGAGCAGACTCCATAGCCGCCAGTGTTGCATCAAATAAAGCCATATTGCCATCTGCTTTTATGGTTTGAGTGATGCCTTGGTGAGCATAAATGTCAGCCACCTTACCAATGGCTATCACTTCTCTGCCCGCTTGTTTAAGATAATCCAACAACGTCGGTTTTGGCGGTAATGTTGCATAATCGCGACGGTTCCCTGTACGCTTATAAGTTCCTGGCTCACCAGTAAATGGCCTGGCAATCACTCGCCCGATTTGATATTTATCCACCAATTGACGTGCTGTCTCACAAATCTTATATAAACGTTCCAGGCCAAAATGCTGCTCATGGGCTGCTATTTGGAAAACACTATCCGCTGACGTATAAACAATAGGCATGCCGCTGCGACAATGCTCTTCTCCCAACTCTGCAATAATATCCGTCCCCGAAGCATGCTTTTGCCCCAACACCCCAGGCAATTCTGCACGCTTGACAAACTCGTCAATCAATTCGGAAGGAAAACAAGGTATTTTTCCGGGAAATATCCCCAGGCAAACAGCACGGGAACACCGGCCAATTCCCAATGGCCACTTGGCGTATCCTTACCTAAACTTTGTTCTACAGCATACCCGTAATATCCAGCAGGCTCCGCCAGTGTAGACAAATCCAGCACTTTTAATCCCGAACTCGCAACCGCAGCATGATATAAACCAACGCGTGCCAAATTAGGTATCCGTAAAGGTCCTTGCCGCAACTTAGGCTTATCCGCCCTGCCTTCCTGACATGCTTGATAAATATGGGCAAAGGTATTTGCGCCTTCATCTCCATAATTTACAGCATCAAGACTTTCACCAATTCCCAAGGAATCCATTAATAAAATACAAACCCGTACTGAATCCATATGCCTAATCCTGTTGTGTTATCTGCCGGCAATAAGTTTCTTTTAACTTAAATAAAACCAATAAAGCAATGCATAAACCAAGAGGCAGAATGGTCGCTGCTGCTTGATAATCACCGAATGAATATACTGGCGCCCCATCCACCATATTCATGCCGCCATGCCGCACCAGCAACAGGCTAAAGAGATTTTGGTAAATAATGTAGCCACCTTGGGTCAAAATAGAAACAAGACTCACCGCCGTTGCCGTCATGGTCGGAGAACTGCTTTCTGCCACGAGAGCATAGCTGATGACTTGCGATGCCGTAAAAAAGCCCAATAAAAAAACAACACCGTCATCATCCCTAAGGAAACAGGTAAATATAAAATACCCAAAATTGTTAATAAAGAAGCAATGGCACCGATTCTCATCGGCAATACCCGCAACCCCAGCTTGTCTGAGCACCAGCCAATCAAGGGCCCTCCAATGATAGCGCCTAAAAATAACATGGAATTCACTATGGCAGCTTCTTCTTTACTGACACCAAGACGCTGCATTAAATACAGCGAACCCATCATTGCGCCAAACACAGCAACCGCCATGTTCATTAAACTGGTATACAAGGCTGCTCGCCATGTTTGTAAATTTAAATAAGCCATTTTGGCGGTTGATAATAAACTGTTTTCCCGACGGGGTCGTTCGACAATGTCTTCCGGCTTATCCTTAATCCAGTAAAACATGAACATCAACATCACTATGCCCAACCAGCCAACCCAATGCAGCGAATCACGCCACCCTACCTGAATGACCAATTTTGTCAGTGGGTATTGCGCCAACATGCCACCAGTCATTGCCATAGTCACAATAGCGCCTGTCACCAAGGCCATCCGTTGCGGTGGAAACCATCTTGAAGCGATACGGATTGGCCCAAGAAAGCAAAAAGCACTGCCTATTCCCGTAATAAAACGGCAAAAAAGGGCCAGATAAAATGAATGGGCATAAGCCAGAAGAAAGGTACTTAACACACAAAGAAACATAGCCACCAAGATGGTCTTTTTGGTCGAAAAACGATCAAGCAATATCCCGGCAATAAAAAGAAAAATAACATTCGACAAATAATAAATACTCGACAAATATGCCATCTTGTCAGCCTGAATGTGGAAATCTTTCATGATGTTGTCTGCAATCGATGCAAACATATTTCCCTGAATAAATTCATAAAAGAAAAACAAGGATGCGGCAAAACAAACAATCCAAGGCAACAGTGACGTTCTAATCAGATAAAACCCTCTCTCTTCAGCCATCTGCTGCATAAAAGCTCCTCACGAATACGATTTGCAATAGGTTTCTTGGGTAAATAAAACAGCCAGCAATGCCACGATGATGGCGATTGGGAACATCCACATGGCAAATTGGAAATCAGCCACCGTATAATGCGCCATGCCAGCATGATGGTGCATGAGTAATCCAAACAATACCTGGCCTACACCACCACCACCCATGATGATAACGGAAGCAATTCCAGTGGCAGCTCCCGTATTGCTTGAACGATTGCTTTCTGCAATCAGTGGGTAAGTAATCACCTGCGTGCTGGTAACCACACCCAGCACGAAAAATAAAACACTTAAAGCCATTTTAGATAATGCGATGCCCGCAAATAAGGGCATCACCGTCAACAAAGCAGCAATCGCACCAACAACCATCAGTGGTTTGCGCCGACCCATACTATCAGAAAGCCAACCCACCAAGGGACAACCTAGGATACTACCGATAAAAATCAAACTCACGACATTACTGGCATCCATTTTAGGTAATTGATGAACCACTTCCAAATAACTGGCTCCCCACAGAGCACAAAGTACCATAATTGGTAAATTCAGACAGGAGGTATAAAGACCAGCAAGCCAGTTTTGCCGATTGGTCAATGCCTGTAAAAAATTGGAGGGCATCTTCACTTGATTTCTAGGATGCTGCACTTGCTCGCATGGCCAATCTTTAACCACCAAAAAATCCATATAAACAACAAAACACCTACACCGCCATCCAGCAGCAACGCATTACGCCAGCCATAATGGGCATTCAAATAAGCCAGTGGAGTATGCGCCATCATGCCGCCAATAAACGCCATAGTCACTAAACACCCAATGACTAATGCCTGGCGTCGCGGCGGAAACCAACGGGACACCAACACCACGCAAGACAAAAAGCAAAAAGCATTGCCAATGCCTGAAAGAAAATGAAAGAAAGAAGCCACAGCGAAAGCATTAGTGAGTGCAAAACCAACCGTGCCAATCACACACACGAACATAGCCGTCAAAATTACCTGCCGAGTGGAAAAGCGGTCAAGAATAATGCCTGCAGGCAATAAGAAAAGAATATCAGCCCATAAATACGTGCTGGACATCCAGCTAAGCTGAGCGGCATCTATCTGAAATTCTTCACGCAACGGGGCATTGATCACATCAAACAGGTTAAGCTGAAAGAATTCATAAAAGAAAAACAATCCGGCTGAAAGACAGACCAACCAAGCCATCCAATCACCACGAGGAAAAACGACTCGAGAATCGACAGTAACCGAATCAGACAACATCACTTCTGGCCAGGATAGTAAAAGTGGCGCAAATTATAACAAAACCTTCATTAAAATGGTATCTTTATTGAACACTTTATAAATTATTTATGAATTACACAAACCAACCATAGATGCTCAGATTTTCCGTCATCTAACGAATAGCCATTGTTCTAGGACTATACAAAATCAATACCATGGGAAATTCATTGCTATGGATTTGCAATTAAGATACTTTTTAATCCAATAAGTTATAAATCTTTTTCTATATTTTTTGCTATAGTCTATAGCATATACTTTTATTTCAAGCACCATTTCTTTACAGGGAGTATTTCAAATGGCGATTAAGGTAAACAAACATGGGCAAAATTTATTACGGGATCCTTTATTAAATAAAGACACTGCCTTTAGTGAAAAAGAAAGGGAAACCTTTCAATTATTCGGACTTCTACCCTCTAATACCGAAACCATAGAGGAACAGATTCTTCGTTGTCGTGATGCCTATTCTGCCAAACAAACCCCGATGGAGCAGCATATTTATTTGCGTGCTTTGCAAGATAGAAATGAGATTTTGTTTTATCGTTTTGTGCTTGATAATCTAGAAGAAATGATGCCCATCATTTACACACCGGTTGTTGGCGAAGCTTGCCAATTTTTTCATCACATTTATCGTCAGCCACGCGGCTTGTTCATCAGTTATCCTGAATTGGACAAAATCGATCACATTCTAAAAGCAGTGGCCGCTACTCGAAAAATCAGTGTTATTGTCGTAACTGATGGTGAACGCATTTTAGGCTTGGGGGATCAAGGAGCAGGAGGGCTTGGCATTCCTATTGGAAAATTGTCTCTTTACACAGCCTGTGGCGGCATCAATCCAGCCGAAACCTTACCAATCATTCTGGATGTCGGTACCAATAATCAGGACAAATTAAACGATGCTGAATACTTAGGATGGCGCCACACTCGTCTGATTGGGGATGAATATGATGAATTTGTTGACCGGTTTGTCCAAAGCATTAAACGCTATTTCCCCAATACACTCTTACAATTTGAAGATTTTGCCCAGCAGCATGCCTATCCTTTGCTGGAACGTTATCAAGATCAATTATGCACCTTCAATGACGATATTCAGGGCACCGCTGCCGTGGCCGTTGCTGCCATTATTGCCGCTACGAAAGTAAGCGGCATGCCTTTAAAAGAACATCGCATTGCTTTATTGGGAGCAGGCTCAGCAGGATGCGGCATCAGTGAACAACTGGTTCAAGCCATGATTAATCAAGGATTGAATGAAAAAGACGCACGTTCTCGCTTTTATTTAGTCGATAGAATGGGATTATTACAGGATTCCATGCCTGCTTTGCTACCCTTTCAGAAGCCTTTTGCCCGTGCCAATGAATCATTAAGCAATTGGAAACTGCAAAGTACGGGAATCAACCTGGCTGATGTTATTAATAACGCACAACCCACCATTTTGTTGGGAGTATCTGGACAGCCAAACCAATTTACCCAAGCCATCGTCCAAACGATGGCCAGTTATTGTCAGCGGCCAATTATTTTCCCTTTGTCAAATCCTACTTCACGCACAGAAGCCACCCCGCATGATCTCTTATACTGGACTAAAGGAAAAGCCTTGGTTGCCACCGGTAGCCCCTTCGACCCCGTGAATATCAATAACCGCGAAATAAACATTGCTCAATGTAACAACTCCTATATTTTTCCTGGAGTCGGCCTTGGGGTGGTAGCAGGGCAAGCCAGACGGGTCACCAATGGAATGATGATGGCTGCTGCCATCGCATTAAGTGAGCTGGCGCCAGCGATGAATACTGGAGAAGGACGATTATTGCCAGAACTAGCAAATATACGCAACGTAAGCCGCCATATCGCTAAAGCAGTCATTCAGCAAGCGATTCAGGAAGGGCATGTCGATAAATTGTCAGAACATGAAATAGAAAACAAAATAAAAGAAACCATGTGGTATCCAGAATATAAACCATTTGTTGCGGCATAAGATGGGAGAGTAACATGATTAATCCATTTGCCTATGAGCCTAAAGGGGATAAGCATAATTCCGACTATTTTAACGAATACCGCATAAAAATCTATGAACGCCGTAAAACCAGTGGACTGGAAGAGTTGCTTGGTGATATGTGTGCTGTCGTCGTACAAGTGCAAACTGGCGATGCCCTGTCCTATTTGAAAGAATTGTACCTCATGACGCCTTATCGTTACGAGGCAAGCTATATTAACAACACACACAAAATCTACTGTTTGGTTAATAAAAAGCATACTCCCATATACATCGTCCTAGAGCCACTTGATCCTAATTTTAAAGATGACATTACTCGCCTTAACAAAATGTATCCAAATGCACGAGAAAAATTTAATGCTCGTTATGTGGGAGAAATATTTAAGACAAAACATTTAAATGAAACGAAAAAATTTTAATGTCCCAGGAATTTCGCTTTCATGACTCGGAGCTCACTGAAAATAAATTTTATTGTAATCATCATTTTCAATTTACACGGCTATCCGATCTTACGTTCAATTCCATTGGCTATACTGAAGACAATGTGCTGGATTTTAAACAGCTCGAATTAGGCCAGCGTTTTACATTGACCAAGGAACAAGCTAAAGAATTAGATGAGACCAATCAATTTACCGAAGAAAGCGGGTTGAGATCTTTGATAAAAGGGATTGATCATATGGCAACTCGCATCCTGGCTGGTGAACGGGAAGATGCTATTTTAGAATTTCTGTGTTTATCCAACTATTATTTCTGGGGTGCTTATAACATCAATGATATGAATTCATCCACCAATGTTAACCGTGCCAAACACGGCGATGATATTCGCTCTCCTGCCAAAGTATTTACCGCAAACAATACACCATACATGGTTAATTCTTTTAAAAATTTACCCATGCCAACAGAAAATTTTGTGCGTAATTATGGTCGTCGCATGCACCATATCGCCATGGAAGTCGTGGATGGTGATCATCCCGGTGGCGGAAAAAATATTGATTATGTCATCAACACCTTGAAAAAAAATGCACACATTGATTTTCTGGCCAAAGTGTTTGGATCGTGCGGTGATACCCCTGATTTACAACAAATCTTTTCAAAACATTCTGCTCTCTCACTCCTCATCACCGAATATGTGGAGCGTTGTCACGGGTTTGATGGATTTTTTACGAAAGACAACGTTGCGGCTCTTACCGAAGCAGCTGGGCTTGATGAAACCGTCAAAGCCCATCATAAAAAACATGGACTTATTGGCGACTGAAACAGGTTCTAAAATTCAAATCATTCATTCGTTAAATAAATCCATGATCTCCTGCTCTACCCGGATCGCCAGCGGTAGGAGTGCCTGGGTCACAGGAGCTGTGAGATGAAAGTTACCTTCTACTTCTGCTATTTCCATTCCATAGATAATAAGCTTCTCTGGCAATTCATGAAGTGCCCGAGCAATATCAATGGCTTCTGCGAGCCCGATGCCATGGGTAGACAAACCATTGGAGAGCATTGAACATTCATCCTGTAGAAAACGATAGCATGTGCCAACCGCAGCACCAGTTTTGACCGCATCAATTAATATCATCGTATTTACACCACGCATCCATTCTAAAAGACGAAGGCCTGGTCGATCGGCCCACATCAACGTCAAGCCTTTAGACAATAGATGACACAGCCGTTCTCGTTGTTGCAATAATTTAATAACCTCCCAGCCAAGCTGATCATCGCCAAACGGCGAACCAATCCCAAACACCCGCACAACAGTCACTGACGAGCTACCTTTAACGTTAAAAAATGCGTTGAGCATGAAATACAGGGATCGTAATTCCTGATGATCATTTCACTATACGCGCGCAAAACATCATCCTCTTTGGATAAACCAAACTGTTGCAAAGAAAGACGCAAATCTTCTTCAATACGCGCCTGATTTTGACTGGTGGGCGGAACGATACGTGCCGTTTTGACAAACCCATTTTCGTCCAATTGATAAGAATGCCATAACAATCCTCGCGGGGCCTCCGTACAGCCATAACCCACTCCTTCCCGGCGCTGAATAGCTAAGCGGGAAGACGTAGGATAAGCGTAATGTTGCAAAATTCGCTGGGCTTCCTGAATACAATAATAGATTTCCACAGCACGTGCGACAATGCTGTGGTACATGTTTTGACTTGGAAAATGAATGCCTGCCTCCTGTACAATTTGTTTGATTTCTTCCGGAAGATGATCAAAATTAAGATTTACTCGCGCCAAGGGCCCTACCAAATAAGGTTGACCATGCAGAAGACAATGCAAGGCGGTGGAATAAGGGACTTGCAATTCTTTAAAATGCTCATCAAAGCACTCAATGGGAATATTCAGACCGTTTGTCGCTACAATGTTGCCTTCATTCATAGGATATTCATCGGTATGACGTAATGAAACACTCATGAATTCATGAGCATTATTTGCAAGAGGCAAGGAGGCAACCCATTGCAACAGTGCCTTACCATCCGCCAGCCTGTTTTCAACCTTAACCAGTAATTCTTGCACTTGCCGCAGTAAAGGAGCTTTATAAAATCCGCCAAGACAAGCACCTACAGGATGCACGGAACGACCGCCAAATAAAGAAATCAAATCATTACCCAGTGCTTGCAACCGCAGGCCACGCCGTACTTCCTCAGGATATTTTTTTGCCATCTCTGGAGCAGTCTTGAATCCAAGAAAATCAGGCAACGCTAAAAAATGAATATGCAGACTATGACTTTCAAGCCACTCCCCACAATAAAACAGTCGACGCATTTCCCGAATCCAGGGAGTGGGCTTTATCTCATAGCATTGTTCAAGCGCATGAACAGCACTCATTTGATAAGCAACAGGGCATATGCCACAAATTCTTGCTACAATATCCAGCACTTCTTCATCCCGTCTGCCTTCCAAAAATTTTTCAAACAACCGCGGAGGCTCGTAGATTTGTAATTGCAACGATTGGATTTTTCCTCTTGCTATTTGAATGGCAAGTGCCCCCTCTCCTTCTACTCGGGCAAGGATTGGGACTTGTAGCGTTTTGGTTTTATTTTTTGACAATTTTTATCCCTTTAAAATAAGAACCTGCTTGCTGAAACGCCGCAGCCTGATTATTGATATGCAAAAATTGTCTGGCTATCGTGCTTTTATCAAAACCATGTTGGTAAAACCAGTTTCCTAATGCCTGAGGATTAGGATTTTCTGCTGGACCATAGCAGGCATAGCAAGCACGATTTATCCCTGGACAAAGTGCACCACATCCTGTTCGCGTTACCGGCCCCATGCAAGGTTCCTTTTTAGTCACAAGTACACACACGTGTCCCTGGCGCTTACACTCCATGCATACCGCATCCTGTTTAATTTGCGGGGATGCCCCAGACAACAAAGAACGAATCGTCTCTAAAATTTGTTGCGTATTCACTGGGCATCCCCATAATTCCCAATCCACTTTAACATGCGCGGCAATGGCTGAAGAAGTGCTTAACGTGGCAATGGTGTCTGGAGTCGCATAAATCGCAGACATCCAGGCTTTATGATTAGCAGTATTTCGTAAAGCTTGAATGCCTCCTGCCGTTGCACAAGCACCAATGGTAATCAGGTAAGTGGTTTGTTTACGTATTTTTTTAATCCGTTCAATTTCATCAGGGGTAGACACACTACCTTCAACAAAAGTAATGTCCACAGGCGTTGCAAGATCAAGATATCCGGCTTCTGCAAAATGCACAACTTCAACCAAATCAGTCAGCATTAACAATGCTTCCCCCGCATTTAGGAACGCCAACTGACAGCCATCACAAGAAGTAAATTTATGCACAGCCAACCGTGGTTTATTCATAGTAAACAATCCCTAGACAGGCTCTTAAAAACCAGCTTCAGCAAACAACGCTTTTAATTGTGGATAAGCCAATACAGGCCCATCTTTGCAAAGAAACAATCCGCCATATTGGCAATGACCACAATGACCAATTCCACAGGCCATATTACGTTCCATACTAAGATAAATAGCAGATTCTGGAATATTTTTTTAATTAAAGCCAATACCGCTGTATGCATCATCCTTTCAGGTCCACACATCATAACCATTGTCTGGTCAGGTATTAAATTTAATGGTTTAATCAAATCCGTTACATAACCAACATACCATGGCCATTTAGCTCCAGCGATATCCGCCGCAATGCGAACCGTGGTATCAGACCTCTGTTGCCATTCGCTATATTGTTTACGAAATATGAGATCATCACTATGTTTTACCCCTTGCAGAATGGTCAAATGGCCATAATGCGCACGTCTGGCTAATAGGTATTTGATTGCAGACACCGTTGGAGCACAACCTAAACCACCGCTGACAATGACAACGTCTTTGCCTGTTGTTTCAGCCATGGGCCATCCTCGGCCGTAAGGACCACGAATGCCTATAAGGTCCCCTGTCTTAAGCCTCTGCATGGCATTCGTCACTCGCCCTACTGCCCGTATCGTATGACTTAAATAGGATTTTTCTTCTGGATCAGACGCAATGGAGATTGGTATTTCACCCACTCCAGGCAAATACAACATACTAAATTGTCCTGGATGAAACGCAAAACACACGCTAGCATCCAGAAAACGGGTCTTTAAAGTAAAAATGGTCGTTGATTCTTGCACACGCTCAATGATTTGTGCTGCATGGGGAAGATAAGAATCCACGAACCTTTTATTCATCTCGCCCGTTCCTCTCTGCGTCCGTTCTTACATTTGATTCGCCGGATATCGCGGCCAACTCTTCCGTGATGTCAATCCCAACAGGACACCAAGTCACACACCGCCCGCAACCAACGCACCCACTACTATCAAATTGATCAAACCAACTGCCAACCTTATGCGTTAACCATTGCCGATAACGCTGACTTGTATGCCCACGAATAGGATGGCCCCCTAAATAACTATGGCCATCAGTAAAACAGGAATCCCATTCACGCTGATGCTCACTGACTGAGCCATCAAGACTTGGTTTATCGCTTTCACTATGACAAAAGCAAGTGGGGCAAACCTGCGTACAATTACCACAGGATAAACAACGTTCCGCCACCTCTTCCCAGCGCGGATGGCCTAAATTAGCAAATAATAAATCACGCAATCCCCGTTTATTATCCAAAGGAATCCGCTTCGTCTGCTGGTCAGCTGCCTGCTGAGTTTGTTGGCAAGCTTTCTCCCATTGACCCAAGGCTGCTTGCGATAATTGTAAATGATTTAATATCCGTGCGCCGCGTTCACTGCCGCTTTGCACCACAAAACCATCATCCACTTCAGTCATTAAAACATCAAAAGAACTTTTAACCCCGGGACCAGTGCCTGCGGAAACACAAAAACAATTACTGGAAGAATGACTGCAATTGACCGCCACTACAAATAACTGTTCCCGACGTTCACGATAACGAGCATCCTGATGGTTCCCTGCCATAAATACCTTGTCTTGAATGGCCAGGGCCACCAAATCACAAGAGCGTACACCAATAACAGCCATGGGAGGCTCTTTAGGTTGATGTGCTTCAAACTGCAACCGACCCTTTGCATCACGCACCACTCGCCAAACGGTTTCTCGCGGTTTGAATAAAAGCGGCTTAAGTGCCTGTGGCCCGTTACTCCAGGCAAATGCTTGACGCTCATCACAGCATTCCAACGTATAATCACCAGGCAATTGTCGATCACGCCAGCCCCATGGTAATTGCTCCGTATGATGAATCACATCATAAACAATGGCATTATCACGTACTTGCGGACCAATGCATGAAAAACCTGACTGCTGTAAGACATGCAACAATTCCTGAAACCGCTCATAAGGTAAAAATTGAGGGCTGTCCATTCTCATTGTTCCTGTGAACTCCTATCATGAGCTAGAATCTGTCTTCAAAATCGTTAAGCTGAGGCTAAAATCAGGTTCTAACAAATTCTTGGCAACTGTTCACCTGCCAACCAATCCATCATACGCATTCCACCGAACGTCGTTTTTAACTGCACCATCTGGCGAGGGTCATCCACTACTTTGCCAATCCATGCGGCCTGCTGCCCTTGTGGATGCTTATGCATAACCGCCAGTAATTTGTCCGTATCTTCAGGAGCACAAATTACTAATAATTTTCCCTCATTTGCCATATACCAGGGATCAAGACCCAATAATTCACAAGCGCCTGCTACTTCAGAACGAATGGGAATGTTACGTTCATCAATTATAAAACCTACTTGTGATTGTCTTGCCCATTCATTTAAGGTTGTCGCTAGTCCTCCTCGCGTTGGGTCGCGAAGGCAATGGATACCTCCTGGAACAGCAGAAATCATCTCATCAACCAGTCCATGCAATGCAGCCGTATCTGATTGGATCGTTGTTGAAAATTGCAAATGATTACGCAAAGACAAGATAGCCACCCCATGATCACCGACATAGCCACTGACAATCACATGGTCACCTGGTTTTGCACGATCACCGGAAATAAGAACGCCTTCAGGAATTACCCCAACGCCGGTAGTGGTTATAAAAACACCATCGCCTTTACCGCGTTCCACTACTTTTGTATCCCCTGTAACAATCGCCACATCAGCTTCCTGGGCAGCCTGCGCCATGGACATAACAATTTTTTGCAAATCAGCAAGAAGAAATCCTTCTTCCAGAATAAAACTGGCCGATAAATACAATGGCTTAGCTCCTGACATAGCAATATCATTAATGGTGCCGTGAACCGCAAGTGAACCAATGTTTCCGCCAGGAAAAAATAAAGGAGAGATCACATAAGCATCGGTCGTCATCACCATACGACCCGCGTTAACCAGAAAAGAGGCTTGATCATTTTTTTGGGCGAGCCATTGATTTTTAAAGGCTGCAAAAAACAGTTGTTCGATCAATTGCGCCATCGCACGCCCGCCACTGCCATGGCTTAAATCAATACGACCATGTTTAATATTCAGTTTTGGACCCAATGACGTTTTAGTTGCGACTGGTTTAGCGGCTAATGATTCACTCATAATTTCCTCGCCCATAAGCATACACCGCAGCACAAGCTCCTTCTGAAGAAACCATGCAAGATCCTAACGGATTTTCGGGTGTACATACTTTTGCAAACAATTTGCAATCGGTTGGTTTTTTATGCCTCGTAAAATAGCGCCACAATCGCATTGCTTGTGTTCGATGCCCTTACTATCTGGCAATTGAAATTTTTTTTCTGCATCGAATTGTTCATACTTTGCCTTAATTTGCAGGGCACTGGCTGGAATGCTTCCCAATCCTCGCCATTCAAAGTGGGAACGTAATTCAAACACTTCAGCCATTAATTGCTGCGATTGCACATTGCCAACAGGCGTCACTGCCCGAGTGTATTGGATTTCAACTTCATAACGATGCTGATTAATCTGTTCAATCAGCATGAGAATAGAATGCAATACATCCAAAGGCTCAAACCCCGCTATCACGATGGGTTTTTATAGTTCCGACTAACGGTTGCATAAGCCTGGCTGCCAATGACGACGCTAACGTGAGCAGGCCCTACAAATCCATCTAATTGCGTTATCAGATTTTCCTCTTGCTGTGACTGTAATAAACGTTCCATAGCAACCGGCGTTAAAACATGGTTACAAAATACACTAAAATTAAATAATCCTAATGCTTTTGCCTGCAGAATAACCGCAGCCGTAGGAGGTGTGGTCGTTTCAAAACCAATGGCAAAAAATACCACTTCTTTTTTTGGATTGTCTTGAGCCACGCGCAGTGCCTCATCAACGGAATACACCATACGCACATCTGCACCGACTGCCTTGGCTTGTAATAGACTTCGCTGTCCAGTACCTGGTACTCGCAACATATCGCCGTAACTGCAAAAAATGACATCCGGGTGAGAAGAAAGCGCTATTGCTTTATCAATTCTTGTCATTGGCAATACACAAACGGGGCAACCAGGCCCATGGATCATTTCAACTTGTTCAGGTAACAAGCTGGGTAGCCCATAGCGATGAATGGTATGAGTATGACCTCCGCAAAACTCCATCAGACGGTAGCGGCGTGAAACAGACGCTTTTTTCCGAATGGCTTGAACCAGGGCTTGAGCGTAATCAACGTTTCGAAATTCCTCAATGTATTTCATGCCTCTTGCGCTCCTTGCATCATATTGGCAAATAAAGCCAATGTTTTTTGCGCTTCCTGCTCATTAAGTTTGGTGAGTGCATACCCCACATGCAGGATAACATAATCACCAACACGCACTTGCTCCAATAATAAGGTAGCAATTTCTTTTTCAACGCCGCCAATGCTCACAACAGCACGTTGCTCATCCAAAATACGAATCACTTGCGCCGGTAATGCTAAACACATACACATCCTTTTTTAATCATGTCCGTTTTCATGAAGTCTTAAACGAACGTCTTTTGCCCAGCTATCCAAGCCTGACCAAGTGACAAGCCGCTATCATTGGGAGGTAACCGTTGAGGTAAGTGAACGGTTAATCCACGTTGTAATAACCGTTCACTTAATCCCTCAGCCAAGATTTTATTCAAGAAACATCCCCCACTTAATAACACCGTTTTAATGGCTATTTTTTTTGCCCAGCTTAAAACCCAATCCGTCAACCCTGCAATCAGCGTACCATGAAAAAGATTTGCACCTGCCACCGGATCAAGTGTGAGTAACTTTGCAAAAACAGGTAACATATTGAAATGCTTTTCATCAAAAAACCAGCCTTTAGCTAAAATTTCTGGCCTCGTGACGAGACTTTCCAACTGCCGGGCTGCTTGACTTTCATAGTGAGAAAACCAATTAATGCCCAACAATGCACTGGCTGCATCAAACCAGCGGCCGCAACTGCTGGTAACTGCTATGTTGGTGCTGGCTGTCAACCAATGCAACAATGGCACTGCTTGTGGTATTTCTGCAAACCGTCTTAAGATATCCTCTTGTTGACCCAAAACATATAAAACCGATGCAGCCATGCGCCAGGGCTCGCGCGCTGCCCTATCGCCTCCTGGGAAAGGTAAGGGATAAAAACTGCCGAGCCGCTGACATTGTGTACCCTCCAAGAGCAATAATTCCCCACCCCAGGACCCACCATCCACCCCATGACCATGGCCATCCAAGACTAAACCTAATGCTTTAGACAAAACATGATGTTCGGCAGCCACCGAAGCCATATGAGCGTGATGATGTTGGACTGCAACGTGTGGGAGATCATAGGATTCAGCAAGGCGTGTTGTATAAAAATCTGGATGAGCGTCATAAGCCACACGCTCAATCGTTACTTGCAGAAAATCCTGTAAATGATTTAAGGACTCATGAAAGAATTCAATGGTTTCTTTATTGTTTAAACTGCCGATGTATTGCGAAACAAATGCTTCATCGCCACGGGTAATGCAAAACGTATTCTTAAGCTGTCCTCCTAGAGCCAATGTGGGAGGAATAGCACGGGGTAATTTAATGCCTTCTGGCACAAACCCTCGGGCACGGCGAATAAACAAGGGAGTATTATGAACCAAACGTATGACCGAATCATCAACACGCGTAACGATTTGGCGATTGTAAGCAACAATGCGGTCAGCCACCTGAGCCAATTCATCCACTGCTTTGCTATCATCGCCGATTAAGGGGTTACCGCTCACATTGGCACTGGTTACAATCAACACCGTTGGCTGATAAGTCTCAAGCCAATCATATCCTTGTGGATAGCCGGCCAAGGCATGAAAGAGTAAATAATGCAATGGAGTGGATGGCAGCATGACCCCCAACTCACTTAATCCCGGGGCAATCGACGTTGGCAAGGAATAATCTTTTTGGGGCAACAGGAGAATAGGACGTGCCTTATTTATCAGCCAATATCGCGCTGGCTCATTGAGCTCCACGAGACTCTCAGCACTTTGCAGATTAACCACCATTAAAGCAAAGGGTTTTGCCTCACGAATTTTTCTTTTTCGCAACTGGTCGATGGCCTTTTCATTGCGCGCGTCACAAATTAACTGATATCCGCCCGTTCCCTTCACTGCAAGGATTTTACCTTCCCGAACAGCATTTTTCATCTCTGCAACCGTGGCTGAAAGTTGCGGACCACAACGTTGACAAGCGGTTGGCTGAGCGTGATAACGACGATTCGTTGGGTCGAGATAATCCTCCTGACAACAAGAACACAGAGGAAATAAATTCATGGAGGTATATTGACGATCATAGGGAAGCTTATGGGTAATGCTAAGCCGCGGCCCACATTGAGTACAATTTAAAAACGGATACGCAAAATAACGGTTTTGCGGGTTAAACAATTCATATAAACAATCACAACAAATGGCCACATCCGGCGAAATAATCGTACGCCCCTGCCCTTGTTCACTAGCCATGATTGTAAACGTAGATTCATTGGGAATGCTTGCAATCTGTTTTGTTTGGATGGTCTCAATGCTGGCAAGCGACGGCAATGAAGCTTGCAGCGTTGGTAAAAAACAGGATACCAGATTGCCTTGAATTTCAATTAAAACACCGGCAGTCGTATTTTTTACCCACCCGGTCAGTGTAAGACTTTGGGCTATACGATAAACATGCGGGCGAAAACCCACTCCCTGAACGGTACCTGTTATTAAAATTTCTAATCTTTTCATAAAGTATCAATGCTTATAATCAATCGGGTAATGCACAAGCCAGGCTTAGTGTATATCCATGAGCCATTGATACCATGGTGCTAATCCATCCCCGGAAGTCGCTGATAATTTCATAATCGTGATGTCAGAATTTATTTTTTGAACATATTGACTACATCGATGACAATCAAATTCCACATAAGGTAATAGATCTGTCTTAGTCAAGAGCAGCAAATCCGCATTGCGAAACATATCCGGATATTTCAATGGCTTATTATCGCCTTCAGTGACCGACAGAATAACCACTTTATAAGTCTCGCCAAGATCAAACAGGGCTGGACAGACCAAATTGCCAATATTCTCAATGAATAAAAGACTACGTTCTTGAAGCTGCAATGATTCAAGCGAATGCCCCACCATATGTGCATCCAAATGACAAACTCGCCCAGTATTTACCTGAATGGCTCTGGCACCACTTGCCCTTATGATGGAGGCATCATAATCCGTCTGCTGATCAGCAACAATCACCGACATATCCAGCCGATGCTTTAAATCCGTAATAGTTTTGCCCAATAGAGTCGTTTTTCCAGCCCCGGGGCTGGACATAATATTCAAAGCGGTAATGTTATTTTGCTGTAAATAATTACGATTACTTAAAGCAAATTGATTGTTTTTAGCTAATATATTTTCTTCTATTTCAATGAGCTTTGGCTCAGCATGTTGATGCGTTGTTTGTATCCCTTGTTCAGAGTGTTCCAATTCATGCGACTCATGACAACCACAAATTCCACACATTATTCCATCTCCATGTATTTAACACGTAATTCTTCCCCTGCCATCACCGTGAGTTGCCAATGACCACACCTAGTGCAGGAATCATAGTAATTTTGAATGGTTATCCGTTGTTGACAGGAATCACAAATAGCCATGCCTTGCACTTCTATGATGTCTAAAACAGCCTGCTCAGCCATTGAGCCTTGAGAAACAACTTCAAAACCAAAACGCAATGCAGCATGATC
The DNA here is from genome assembly GCF_000512355.1 of Legionella oakridgensis ATCC 33761 = DSM 21215. NCBI lineage: Bacteria > Pseudomonadati > Pseudomonadota > Gammaproteobacteria > Legionellales > Legionellaceae > Legionella > Legionella oakridgensis. The sequence continues at coordinate 2,294,892 of NZ_CP004006.1, forward strand.
AACCGCAGTTAACGCCCCTATTTCCAAACAAATTTTTTTGACACGCCCCCCTTCTCTTCCGCTAACATGTTGCTTGATAATTTCAAGAATATTTTTACATAATGATAATTCATGCATGTGCAATTTCTCCGGTTGCAGCATTTTTTATCGCAAGGAAGGTACCATGAATCACGATACACTTTATCCCATTCCAGAAGAATTTGCCAAAAAAGCATACATCAATAAAACTCAATACGAAGCCATGTACCAACATTCCATTAGCGATCCCAGCGGCTTCTGGGCAGAGCAAGGCAAACGATTCATTACCTGGTTTGCACCATGGTCAACGGTCACCACAGGAAGTTTCAACGAACCAACCATCCAATGGTTTATTGGCGGCAAATTAAACGCTTGCTACAATTGCGTGGATCGCCATTTGCCAACACGCGGTAATCAAACCGCCTTCATTTGGGAAGGAAACCAGCCCACCGAAAGCAAACACATCACTTATGCAGAGCTTTATGAACAGATTTGCAAATTTGCCAACGTTTTAAAACAGCAGGGCGTCAAAAAAGGCGATCGTGTTTGTATTTATTTGCCTATGATTCCAGAAGCAGCCATCACCATGCTGGCTTGCACCCGTATTGGCGCCATCCATTCTGTCGTCTTTGCCGGCTTTTCTCCAGAGTCATTAAAAACTCGTATTCTTGATGCCGACTGTTCTCTTCTTATTACGGCCGATGAAAGCTTGCGCGGTGAAAAAACCATCCCTTTAAAGGAAAATGGTGATAAAGCGTTAAAAGACTGTCCTAATGTTAAAAAAGTCATTGTGGTTAAACACACAGGCAATCCCGTCGACTGGCATCCCACACGCGATGTCTGGTACGACAAGGCTATGGCACAAGCACCCAGCGAATGCCCTGTGGAATGGATGGATTCAGCCGATCCACTATTTATTCTTTACACATCAGGATCAACAGGAAAACCCAAAGGTGTATTGCATGGCACGGGGGGCTATTTGGTTTACACCGCAACGACCTACCACTATGTTTTTGATTATCATGATGGCGATGTCTATTGGTGTACAGCCGATGTAGGCTGGATCACCGGCCATTCCTATCTCATCTATGGTCCATTGTTGAATGGTGCAACCAGCATTATTTATGAGGGAATCCCCAATTATCCGACGTACTCTCGTTATTGGGATATTGTGGATAAACATCAAGTCACTATTTTTTATACGGCTCCCACGGCCATCAGAGCGTTACGACGAGAAGGAAACGATTGGGTTAAAAAAACACAAAGGAACAGCCTTAAATTATTGGGAACCGTTGGGGAACCCATTAATCCTGAGGTCTGGCAATGGTATTATGAGGTTATCGGTGAAAAACGTTGTCCTATTGTCGACACCTGGTGGCAAACTGAAACCGGCGGCATTCTTATTACCCCGCTGCCAGGAGCTATCCCCATGGCGCCCGGCTCAGCCTGTCTGCCTTTTTTTGGGATTTTACCTGATATCGTAGATGAACAAGGAAATTCCATTGAAAATGGACACTCAGGAAAACTGGTCATTAAAAAACCCTGGCCTGGCTTAATGCAAACCATCTATGGGGATCATCAACGTTTTTTGGATACCTATCTTAAGGCAATACCAGGATGTTACCTGACCGGCGATGGGGCTTATCGTGACCAAAATGGTTATTTCTGGATAACTGGACGTAATGATGATGTCATTAAAGTCTCCGGACATCGTATTGGCAGTCAAGAATTGGAAAGCGCCTTGCTCTCACATCCGGCTGTCTCGGAAGCTGCGGTGGTCAGTATTCCGAATGAACTGACCGGCGAAGGAATTTATGCCTTTGTGACGACTAAAGCCCACATTGAACCAACGGAAGCATTGAAAAAAGAATTGATTCAACAGGTACGAGAAGAAATCGGCCCTATTGCCAAACCAGAGGAAATTCAATGGGCTGGCGCCTTGCCTAAGACACGCTCTGGAAAAATCATGCGACGCCTTTTACGAAAAATTGCCCGGGATGAATTGGATGAACTGGGCGATATCTCAACCCTGGCAGATCCTGGAGTATTAGATGGATTAATCAACAAAAAAGAAATAATGATTAACTATTCTTCCTTACTATTGATTGGTATGGTTTTAATGCTTGGGTTCCGCCATGGTTTTGATCTTGATCACATTGCAACCATTGACGCGATGACCCGTTCCTGTAAAGACAATCATCGCCTGGCGAATTTAGTAGGTATTTTATTTTCATTAGGTCATGGTCTAGTGGTTGTCTTAATTAGTGTCATGATTGGCAGCGGTCTGATGCAAACTATATTCCCTATCTGGCTTGATGCATTTGGACAGTGGATATCGATATTTTTTTTATTTATCTTTGGAATCATGACACTCTGGAGTTTACGAGCAAGCATTAAGGACAGGTCACCGGTTGGAATCAAAAGCCTATTCTTCATGCCATTACTTGCAAGAAAAATTAATCCCGCTTTAATTGTATTCATTGGTTCATTATTTGCATTATCTTTTGATACAGTAACCCAAGTAGCGTTTTTTTCACTGTCTGCCTCTACCATGGCAGGATGTTTTTTTTCCATCACGATGGGCATTGTTTTTATGTTAGGAATGATGGCTTCTGACGGTTTAAACGGTTTTCTTATGTCCAAGCTCATTCAACGGGCCGATAAAAAATCATTGCTGCTTTCACAATTGATTGGCCTGTTGATTGCCGGATTTAGTTTAACGCTGGGAATAACCGGTTTATCTGAACAATTATTAACGAAACCATGAAACTAAAAACTAATTGGTGTGTTATCACAGGCGCTCCCTCATCAGGAAAAACAACCTTAATTAATGCATTGTCCATTAAAGGATATCGTACGGCGCCTGAAATCGCGCGGGCTTACTTGACTTATTTGCTATCCATACATTCTCAAGATTTTATTTTACACCGCGGCAATGAGGCGATACAGCAAAAAATTCTTGAATTAAAAACCGCCCGTGAAAAACAATTACCACCTGATGAATTGATTTTTTTCGATCGCGGAGTCCCAGATAGTCTTGGGTATTATCGCTATTATCATTTAAATACCAATGAAATAATTCATAAAATGTCATTTTATCATTACGCGCATGTGTTTTTTTTGGAAGGATTGCCGATAATATACGATGAAATACGTCGAGAAGATGAAAAAGCAGCCCGAGACATTGGCGAAGCTATTTATAATGCTTACACTGAATTGGAATATGAAGTTATTCGCATCCCTCCAGCCAGTGTTGAACAACGTCTTGCAATGGTTTTATCAACCGTTGCATCTTCTTCCAAAACATAGGATAACGCTTTATAAAATACCCTCTTCCTCGCAGGAAGTGGAATACACTATTTGAGGAAAAAAATGCATCAAAAAGTCTTCGTAAATCGCATTCTAAATATGAAAAAAATCAAGTTTATTGGCCTGGATATGGACCATACGCTGATTCGTTATAAAACAAAAAATTTTGAAGCCTTGGTTTATAAATTGGTTGTTGAACATCTGATTGAAAATAAAAATTACCCACAAGCCATCCGAACGTTTAAATTTAACTTTGATGACGCCATTCGAGGGCTGGTGGTTGATAGCAAAAATGGCAACATTTTAAAACTTAGCCGTTATGGTGCCATCCGCCAAAGTGAACATGGAACTAAACCCATTCAATATGATGAACAAAAACAGTTTTATCGCAGTATTTATGTTGATTTAAGTGACCCAAATTATATGGCCATTGATACTTCATTTTCTATTGCCTTCTGTGTTTTATATGGCCAGCTTATTGATTTTAAAGATGAACATCCACATGAATTACCAAGTTATAACGTCATCGCGCTTGATGTGTTAGCAAGTGTGGATGCTGTACATGCCGAAGGCACGTTAAAGCATCGCATCTGCCAGGAACCAGAAAAATTTATCCATCGCGAGCAAAACGTCGTTGACGGTCTTAAGCGCTACATCCGCCATGGAAAAAAAATTTTTATTCTGACCAATTCTGAATATCATTATGCCAACCTCTTGCTAGAATATGCTATCAACCCCTACATGGAAAAAGGTCAAAGCTGGCATGATCTCTTTGAATACGTCATTACTTTGGCCAATAAGCCACGTTTTTTCTATGATGAATATCGTTTTCTCTTCGTTAATCCTGAAAATGGCAGCATGACCAATGTAACAGGTCAGATTAAACCTGGAGTTTATCAAGGAGGTCATGCAAGAAAATTTACCGAAGACCTCGCCTTGAATGGCGATGAGATCTTATACATTGGAGATCATATCTATGGCGATATTTTACGATTGAAAAAAGATTGTAACTGGCGAACTGCCTTGGTGGTTGAAGAATTAGGACAAGAAATCTCTGCTCAGAAAAAAGCTCGGCCGGTTGAGATGAAAATCATCGCTGCTATGAGTATCAAAAGAAAGTTGGAGCAAAAATACATTGAGCTTCATACCAAAAGCATTGAAGAACACGCAACGCATTATAATGAAAAGCTCCATACCTTACAAACTCAACTCATTACGGTGGATAAAGAAATTACTCAATTATTACATGAACAACAGGCATTTTATAATCGCAAATGGGAGAGAGTTTTTCGTGCTGGTGCTGAAGAAAGCTATTTTGCGTATCAGGTGGATCGCTATGCGTGTATTTATATGGAAAAATTATCGGACCTATTAGACCATTCACCTTTAACCTATTTTCGTGCCAATCGCAGATTATTGGCGCATGATATGGATAATTTATCGGTCTAGAACACCTGTAGGGCATGAAGAAATCAATTATCCCAGAAAAAGCAGTAGTCACCACTACGGTGAGACAAAAAATGTGAAGAAAGACTGTAGATTCAACGCAGTATGCTTGCGCAGTAAATGGCAACTGCTTTTTCTGGGATTATTTTTTGATACGGTTTCTTGCTGCCTAAAAGAACTATTTAATGGATTTCCTTCCTGCCCTTGCAAAACCAGTTTGGCTTTCTTGTGATCAAATTCCTGTTGCCACGTAGAAATAAGAATGGTTGCTATCACATTTCCCATAATATTGGTGATGGTTCGACCATCAGACATCAGACGTTCAATGCCCAAAATAAGCATAATCCCGGCCATCGGTATCTGCCCAATGGCTGCGAGTGAGCTTGCCAACACCACAAAACCACTGCCGCTAACACCGGCAGCTCCTTTGGAGCTGATGATCATAATAGCTAACAGTGAAAGTTGATGACTCATGGATAAATGAATATCCGTCGCTTGTGCAATAAATAACGCCGCCAAGGTAAGATAAATCGCTGTGCCATCCAGATTAAATGAATAACCAACCGGCAGAACAAACCCCACCACCGATCGTTTACACCCCAATTGCTCCAATTTTTCCAATAAATTAGGCAAAACCGTTTCAGACGAGGATGTTCCCCAGGCAATCAATAATTCCGTTTTTATGTATTTTATTAGTTTAAAGAGGCTTATCTTACTATAGCCACGTAAAACCGAACCAAGAATCACAACAATGAATAAGATGCATGTCATATAAAAAATAACCAATAATCCCAAGAGACTGACCAGTGATGCTGAACCAAATTTAGCAATACAATAAGCTATTGCAGCAAAGGCCGCCAACGGCGCTAAATACATCACCAAATGGATGATTTTAAAAAAACACCAGACAAAATTTGAATACTTTGCAAGATTGGCATTGCTTTCTCGCCAATCATCATCATACCTATAGAAAACAAAATGGCCACTAAAACAACCTGTAAAATTTCACCATCAACAAAAGCACTAAAAAAAGAGACAGGAATGATGTTCAGAAGAAATCCACTAAAACCACTGACTGCGTTGGCATTCGGCAAATAATGTTTAGCGTCATTGATATCTAAGTGATTTAAATTTATATGCAATCCTGTTCCTGGATGGAACAAATTAGCTGCTAAAAGTCCCAAGCACAGAGCAAACGTCGTCGTTATAATAAAGTACAGCAAAGCGCTGCCGCCTATTTTTCCTACTTCTTTCAAGTCATTCATAGCAACAATGCCTGAAACCAATGAAAGAAAAATAATAGGGGCAATGAGCATTTTAATGAATTTAATAAATGCATCAGAAACAGGTTTGAAAATGACTGCAATATCCGGGAAAAACACTCCCAACAAGACACCAGAACACATTCCAATCAACACTTGAATATACAGTGGTCTTAGATACACCATTTTAAATTTAGCCATATTATGCGCATGTAAAATAGGTGATATTTCTATAGTCACGTATCTCTTAAATTTAAGCAAGTTTTCCCGATCATTTAAGAAGTCCTCCAAGAGCCCACGTTTCATGGATAAATCAAAAGCGCTTAAATTGAAATGCCTTTAAAACAACATATACTTTGTAATAAGCGTCACAACCAATTCGCGTCTCATGTTAAAAAAATTGGTGAATGAATTAAACCAAATAGTACTTGGTAAAAATGAAGTGGTGCGTTTGGCGGTAAGCTGCTTGCTTGCTGGCGGGCATTTATTGTTAGAAGATATCCCTGGGATGGGGAAAACCACCTTAAGCCAGGCATTAGCTCATTTGACTGGAATGCAGTATCGGCGTATCCAGTTTACCAGCGATCTTCTTCCGAGCGATTTATTAGGCGTCTCCATTTTTAATGTTCAAGAACAATGTTTCCATTTTCATCCTGGCCCTATCTTTTCCCAACTTATTCTGGCTGATGAAATTAATCGTGCGCCCCCTAAAACACAAAGCGCTTTACTGGAAGCTATGGAAGAGCATCAGGTTACAACCGATGCTGGCACACACATCCTGCCTGAGCCTTTTTTTGTTATTGCCACTCAAAACCCTTCCCATCAAACTGGCACCTACTTATTGCCAGAATCCCAATTAGATAGATTTTTAATGCGTCTGTCCATTGGCTACCCACCAAAAGAAGCAGAGCGACAATTATTGACCATCGGGGATCAACGCAAAAAGCTTGCTCTGATTTCTCCTATTCTCAAGCCACAACAACTCATAACATTACAAGAGCAAAGCTTAAAAATCACAGTCTCTGCACCTATTCTTGATTACATTCAGGCCATACTACACACCAGCCGTATCAATGACTGGTTTAATCATGGTCTAAGCCCAAGAGCAGGCCGGGCACTTGTCAGGGCTGCCCAGGCTTATGCGTGCGTCGAACAACGCGATTTCGTGCGCCCTGAAGATGTGCAAACCATACTGCCCGCCGTTGTTAATCATCGGCTCATTCTGCGTCAATCCGAGGGGCAGCTTACGCCAGCCGAGCGCTTATTAAATCATGTCGAGGTACCTGTTTGATGATTCAACTTAAAACCCGCCTGACACAACAACTGCAAAACTGGATCAAAAAGCGAAGTCCTTCCGGCAATCCACAATGTTTAAGTTCACGCCACCTTTACATTTTACCCTCTGCATTTGGATGGGGTTATGTCATCGTCTTGTTAACCCTAGGCATTGGAGCAATTAATTATCAATTGAACCCCGCTTTTTTACTCATTTTTTTAATGATGATCATAGGCATATTAAACCTTTGGCAAAATCATCGTAATCTGCAGGGCCTATGCATACGCTGTCTGGCAGTCGACGATGCTGAACAAGGGCAACCAGCGAATATTAAATTGCTTTTGTCCGTCGAAGCGGAACACCGCTATGCTTTGTTTTTAGCCTTTGAGGAAAGCTCCATAGTCCATGTGGAAAAAATTTCCAAAGAAGAGCAAATGATTTTTTTGGCTCTAAAAACTCCACATCGTGGTCATTTCAAATTGCCGCCTCTCAAAATATACAGTAACTACCCATTAGGGCTAAGCCGAGTCTGGTCATATTTGTATTTTGATATTAGCTATTACGTTTACCCTCTGGCCGTCTCCCCCGGATTTTGGCCAGCACCTGCAGATAATTCAATTAAAACCTCTCCTCTGCTCTATCCAACTGGTGACGAAGAACTGCATGAACTAAAATCAGTCATAAACCCCTGGATACAAACCAGTCGCATTGCCTGGAAAATATCTGCCCGTGGTCAAGGTTGGTATCTTAAGCAGATGACAAGCCCTGGTGGTGAACATTGGCTATTTCGGCTGGAAGAATTACCATCGGAAGATATTGAAAAGCGTCTACAACAGTTAAGTTATTGGATTCAAACTGCAGAACAATTGGGTCACCGCTATGGTTTGGAGTTGAACGGCACAAGAATACCGCTGGGGGCTGGCAAAACGCATATGCAAACCTGTTTACGGCAATTGGCGATGTATTAATGAACCATTACTTTCACGAACAAATTCCGCCAGGCCTATTACGCCATACGCTGTTTATCATGGGATTTTGCTTTCTGCCTTTTGTAAACATCACTCCCTGGTGGTTGACCATGCTTGCAATAGGAGTCATCAGCTATCGCGTGACAGCAAACGTTTATCATCGTTTTTTATTGCCTAAGTGGCTACATATTTTGCTCGTGTTTGGAGTCATTGCCTTACTCCGATGGTATTATGGTTCCTTTTTTTCCAGCGGCTTTTTTATTGGCTTTCTTATGGCTTTTTTCTGGCTGAAAGTCATCGAAATACATCGCATGCGGGACTTGCGCATGGTGGCTCTAGCCTGCTTCTATGTGATTTTTACTGCGCTCATTATCCATATATCCCTATGGATTTTACTCTATATGATCCTCGCTCTGCTCGCCGTGTTATCTTTACTGCTTAAATTTGAAAGGCCTTCTGCTTCCACCATCCAATTAAGTCGACAAAGTGCTTCCTTCGTGCTACTCGCCATCCCTGCCAGTACCATTCTATTTTTTTTATTTCCTCGCTTAACTGATCCCTTATGGCAAGTTCATCTACCCATGTATGGCAAAACAGGTTTTAAAGAAAATTTAAGTCCTGGTGCTATTTCCTCTTTATTTCCAGATGACCATACAGTCATGCGAGTAACGTTCAAAAAACCAATGTCCTCATTTAATATCTATTGGTATGGTTTGATTTTAAATCATTATAACGGCATAACCTGGACTTCCCAGCCGCAAGCCTATAATGATTTTCTTCCTCTTGCGCACTTACCATCAAAGCAAGAGGGTGAGTATGAAATTCTTTTAGAGCCACATCAAAAGCTTTGGATGTTTTATATGCGCGAACCTGCAGCTGGCTGGCCACGACTACGGTTCTCTCCCTCCTACGGTTTAACTTCTCTGAAGGAAGAAACCATCAATCAACGCATGACGTATGCCCTCACCACTCAAAACCCTCACTATCGACCATTGAATCCAAAATCCATGCAACGTTATTTACAATTACCTTCGCAAGGAAATCCTAAGCTGCGTGCCTGGGCTATTAAAGAAAAATTGGGCAAAGACCCATCGCAATTTATCTCTCAAATTCTTAAATACATTCATCATGAACCTTTTTGGTATACCTTAAATCCCAAGCTTATTAATACAAGCACCCACTCCTTAGACGAATTCTGGTTTAATACCAGGGAAGGGTATTGTGAACACTATGCGAGTAGTGTTGCCTTTATTTTACGTGCCGCGGGAATTCCTGCCCGCGTTGTAATTGGTTATTATGGCGGCGAATGGAACCCTTTAGGACAGTATTTAAAGGTTCGGCAAAAAGACGCACATGCCTGGTTGGAATATTGGCAGGAAGGGTTAGGATGGCAGCGACTCGACCCCACCACGGCCATTGCGCCTCAACGCATTGATGAGCGCATTTTGCAAGAGAATGATACTCTTTCCACCGCACTAGACTGGAACTACTATCGATTCAAACTTTCATGGCTTGAAACCATAAGGCTGCGCTTGGAAACCATGCAATTTTTCTGGGAACGCTGGTTATTGTTTTATAATCAAGAACAACAACAATCATTGCTACAAACCTTAGGATTAGGACATTGGGATTGGGGCAGATTACTGCAACTATGGACAGCAAGCTTTTTATTATTTCTCTTTTTAGGCAGTATGTGGCTGTACTGGCAGAAAAGAATTCAAGATCCATTATTGAAGGAATATCATCGTCTCCAACATGAGCTGCAACGACTCAACATTAAAACAACGCCGCCTGCGACCCTAAGGCAACAATGGCAAGCGCTTGCCCACCAAAAACCCCAATGGCGTTCCATGATTGAAGATCACCTACGACGCTATGAAACATTACGCTTGCAATCGTCTGATAATAACAGCCCTGCCTGCCGTAAAGCGCTACAAACCTTATTCAAATCACTGAGAAAAACAATAAAAAAACTCTAAATCTATTGTTCATTAGTCCAATGCCTCCGTGTTACAACTTTTCTTGAGTAAAGTCATCAATGTTTCTTTACTTAAAAAGTACGGCTGTCGTACTTTAATTGCCAAAATTATCTTGAAGTTGTACCTTATACAAGATTAAGATAAAGTTGCTCGCGATGTTAAGATGAGTTTCTTATCAAGAATAGGTGATGCTGTATGCGCCAAGGATTAGGATGCATTTTATGTGGTTTTTTAATACTATTTTCATGTCAAGCAACTTATTCCAATCCAATCGCCGTTACGGCAACGGTATTATCCAGTTCAGAAAAAACATATACAGAATCATTTTTAGGCGTAATTCAGCCAAAAGAAATGGCTCTAGTCCAAGCCAAAACATCCGGGCAAATCAAAGAAATCTATTTTTATCCAGGCGATGAAGTCAAGAAGAATGAAATTCTATTGCAAATTGATAAAACGAATGATCAAATCAAACTTGATATCGCAGAGGAGATGTACAGTAAGGCATTAGTTGCATTCAACACAGAAACATTTAACTTTAAACGTGCAGAATCACTTTATGCAAATAAAGCAATTCCAGAAAGTGAATTTAAGGCCCAAAAGCTGGAATATCAATCTGCATTATCCGCCTTAAACAATGCGAAATCTAATCTTGAGCTGGCGAAACTGAATCTTTCTTATACAAGTGTTACATCACCGATTAGCGGAAAGATTTCTGAAAAAAAAGTCCTTGCACACAGTGTTGTTGAAATAGGGACGCCTCTGTATGTTATTACTTCCACCCAAAAGCTGATTGCCGTCATTCCGATTCCAGAGTCGCTGCGGAGCAAATTATCGTCCGGACTTACGACCATTATCACGAATCAGGCCGCACATGAAAGCATTTCAGCAAAAATTAGAGGGATTGACCCAATAAGCAATGAAAAAAATCATAGTGTGAATGTCTATATTGATTTTGACAATCCAGGAACTTGGTATCCCGGTAACACAGTAAGCGCTAAGTTTCGTCTCTCTATCGAAAAAGGTTTTTCAGTCCCACAAGAATCTATCGTCTATCATAATGGATTTCCTGAAATATATGTCATTAACCAAAATAAAGCCAATGCCTTGAAAGTTAAAGAAACCATCATGAAAGGCTCTACAGTCTGGATTCAGGGTCCGTTAAAAAATGGCATGACAATTGCAGTTTCTGGCGCTGCAAATCTCTATGATGGCGCAACAGTAACCATTGTCAATCAAAATAGAAAAAATGAAACTCACTAATTACACACTTCGTTTTCCAGCTATCGTCATATGCATATTCTCAGTACTTACTTTGATTGGGCTATTGCTCATACCGCAAATAAATATAGAGAATTTGCCTAATATTTCTGAACCTTTTTTTACAATTGAAGTCAAAGATCAAGGCTTGTCCGCGACTAGCATCGATCATTTAATTACCCAGCCGATTCAAAAACGGATACAAAGTATTCCCGATATCAGTTTCGCATCAGGAGAATCTTATAATGGATTTTCATTCATGAATGTGGCGTTTAGGATTGGAACAGATCTGACCCAAGCCTATTTGAATTTACAAAGAAAACTAAACGAAATAGAAGATACTCTACCCAGGAAAGCCTCAAAACCAATTTTAAAGCAGTTAAACGTTGCAGGAGCTCCAGATATTTGGATTTTGGTAGAAAGCATGCATCTGTCACCTATTAAGATATCCAATCTCATTCAGCATGAAATCCTACATGCGTTACGAAGCATCCCAGGCGTTGCAACGATTGAAGTCATTGGGGAAGTTCCTAATCGAATTATTGTGGATCTTGACCAAAATAAAATGTCGGCTTTAGGCATTCCTTTGGCTTTGGTTTACTCAGCTTTTCAGAAAGAAAATATTTTGCTTCCAGGCGGAACAGTCGCTCACCATAAAAGACAATATTTTTTAAGTCTGGATTTACAGTTACCTTCATTGGATGCCATTCGCTCACTGGTACTGACTGTGCGTGAAGGGACGCCAATTTATCTAAACCAAATCGCAGACATTCATCTTCAACAAGACTCAAAAAAGGAAAAAGCTTATTTCAACATGCGCCCTGTTATTGCTTTAGGCGTATTAAGTGAAATCAATGCGAATACCCTGAATGTCATTAAAGCAGTCAAAGAAACAATCAATCAGTTGCAAACAAAATTGCCTAATGAGGTGAGACTGGCTACAGCATTTAGTCAGAAAAATGCAATCGAAACAAGCGCCTATAGTTTATTTAATGCGATTATTTTGGCCTTGATATGCTCAAGCATCGTGGTCTATCTTTTCTTAGGCAGCCTTCGTTTATCGGGTGTTATCATGGTGATTGCGCCAGTATCACTTTTGGCTGCAACCATTGCTATGTTTATCGGCAATTTAAGTTTCAATGTCTTGACTTTATTGACGTTGGTTTTATTGATTTGCATAGTTGTGGATGACGCCATCATTGTCATTGAGAATTATATTTCTGATCTCAATACCAAGCCTGAAACATTGGGAATGCCTTTAGTATGCTTTAGTTTAAACCGTATTTCTTCCTCTATCATTGCTTATACCATTAGCTTGTGCATCATCTTTTTAAGTGCGGTGTTTACACAAGGCCTAGTCAGCATCTTTTTTAAAGATATCTCCATCGTTATGATTTCAGGGGTGGTTGTTTCAGCTACAGCTTGTCTGACTTTGACTCCATTATTATGCCAGAGATTCATTCATAAAGTACCAGGCGAGAATCGTGTCACAAAATTATTTAAAAATCGATTGCAAACATTCCAATCTTACTATTTAACTTTACTGAGCCTTCTTCAACAGCATAAATTTATTGTCTTAGTATTCATATTATGTTTACTTATCCCTCTTCCTTGTGTCTTAGGTAAAATAGATAAAAACTTGTTTCCTGCTAACAAAGAATTCACTCATTTGATAATTCAGATCCGAACCCTAGATAATGTTCCTCACTCAACATTCAATCAGTATTTACTGAGTGCTGAAAAAATCATACATGCACACCCAGGCGTCAGTTACACCCTGGCATATACTGATGAAAATATGAAAAACCAAGGGGAGATCATCACCCAGCTTAAGCCAGAACAAGAAAGACAGGATAGCGCACCTCAGATTATGCAAGATCTGCAAAATCAGCTTGACAGCCAGGCTGGTTTTTTAAGTTACGTGCGTTTACCACCTATATTTCCCGGCGCAAAAGAGCCGTTGCATTTTATTATTACGGGGAAAAAGCATCAAGAACTTCGCCAATTGGAAACTGTTTTAAGAGTTCTTTTTTCCCAACATCCTGAGTTGGGGAAAATATACTCTGGCAATATTCCATTACAGCCAAGCTACGAATTAAAGATCGATCGCTATACTGCGTCTAGGGTTGGCTTAACTGCAGAAGAGATTGCTGATGCTGTCTCTTTATATGGAGGAGATATCCACGCCGGCAAAACCTATTTGGAAAAATATAAAAACGAATATGATATTTACTTATATCCAATGAAGAAAACATTAGATATACCCAAAGATATGGAAAAAATATACGTCTATAATCAGGCAGGTAAGGCAATCAATTTAACGTCGGTCGCAAAACTGAATGTTGTTGCAAATCCTACTATTTTACAAAGCTTTAATGGTCAACCTGCGCTGGAATTTTATTCAACGCCAAAAATAGCGCTTTCCAAAGCTGATGATCTTTTAATGAAAATCATTACTCCTATTCTTACTCCTGACCAGAAGCTTCATCTCATTGGGCAATCTAAGCAATTAAAAGAAGATTTAAGATCTTTAGGAATTGCAATTGTTGTCGCAATTTTGCTACTGTATGTAGCACTTGTTGCACAATTTAACTCATTTTCACTCCCCTTTATCCTCTTAATCGCACAGCCAATTGCCATTGCTTTTGTGATTTATCTGCTTTATTTCACAGGCATCGGTTTGAATGTTTTCTCATTAATTGGTTTGTTCTTACTCCTGGGAATCAAAACAAAAAATTTCATTTTGCTCATCACTGCAATGAATCATCACGTTAGTTTATCGAAAGATATCCCAACAGCAGTGATTTCTGCCTGTCGGGAACGTTTTCGTCCCATCATCATGACCTCAACCGTAGTAATACTAACAGTAATACCTACTTTATTTACACATGGTGTGGATAAAGCAAAAAATGTAGCCTTAGGCGGTACTTTGCTAATGGGTATCCTCACTTCGACTGTATTTAGTCTGTTCTTTGTACCATTGACTTTTCCTCTGTTTAAAAAAATAAAAATGAATAAAACTAAAATCCTATACAGTATTTTTCTATGCACTTGTCTGATGGCAGAATCAGGTGCTGCATCATTGGCCGATTATGCTGAACAAAGCTTAAAAAATAATTTGGAATATAAAGCTGCAAATGAAGCGTTGTTATCTAAAGAAGCGATGGTTAAGGCTGCTTTTGGAAAATGGTTGCCTCATATAGAATTACGGATGGGAATGAGTCAAACCAATATATCCCTATCTGATGAAACCAGATTATTCGGTAGACTTCCTCTTGACTTTAACTCAAAAAGTAATGATCCGAGCAGCCTTGCTGCCATTGTGGCCAAACAAAAAATACTTGATTTTTCCGCCTTCGCCACATTAAACATGGCAAAGCTTGAAAAAGAAACTGCCCACTTGTTCTATCAAATGAGTAAGCAAAAAACACTTCTTATAGTGACCGATACCTATTTTCAAACGCTTACTGCCAAAAAAAGCATCGAAGCTGCAGAGCTCTATAAAAAGCTTACTGAGGAAACCTATCAACAGGCAATCAAAAATGCGGCTCTGAATATGACCACACAAACACAAGTTCTTCGCGCTAAGGCAGCACATCAAGCAGCTGTTGCAAAAGTTCTGCAAGCAAAACAAAACTATCAACACTTATTAAAATTGCTCAATCAGATTGCTCAAATACAATCGAAGGATCTAAAACCATTAAAAAAGATATTTTATTAAAGCTTCCCATGCCACCGTCCAAAACTCATTGGATTAAATTAGCAGATAAACATAATTTTGATTTGAAAGCCTATCAGTTAAAACTAAAAATACTTAAAGAAAACCTGAAAGAAATATCTGGTAAGCATTGGCCAAAAATAGAAGCGTATGGCGGCTTGGTTGATGGGAAAAATGTACTTAGTGAGGAGCCGGCTGATTTTATTTTGTCTGCTGCTTTCAATCGTAATCACCTTAAGTATCACGGAGCAATCGTTGGAATTAATGCCAGCATGCCCTTATTTGCAGGTGGAGAAATAGGTCACGCAGAGCAGGAAAAACTTCATGCTTATCAACAAGAAATCCTGAATTTTCAGAGTTTCAGCCAGCAACTCGCTTTAAAGATTGATGAGTATTATGACAATTTAATCCTTGCCCAAACAGAAATGCGCCAGGCCGATTTTGCTGTTCTTGCCAGCTTAGACGCATTGCAGACCCAAAAATTAGAATTAGAAGCGGGTAAAATTACCCCTGTGCATTATCTGGAAACTGAAAATCATTTTTATGAGAGTTTAATGAACCAGGCCATCGTTAAACATAAATATATTAAAGATCTAGTTGAACTGTACTATTTGACAGGACAACTTGATTTAAAAATTATTTATAAGATAAATAGCTGGTTGTCGTAAAATGCTCCATCTAGATCATGCCTCTCTACTTAGGATCTTCCTTACTGATATTCACTTCTCCTGCCAAGTTTGAAATAAAAAATAAGGCGGAAATAAAACCATCTCTTTAGTGGGACATATTGGGGGTTAAATACTTTAATATCTGAAAAAATGCCCTAAGCGTTTTTCAGTTGCTCGTTGCTCCAACCGTTCAGACGAGTCTTGCCTGACTGGGGTAAACAATTGATGATGTTGATAAAGTGAAGGTATTTGTTGCAAAACCACTTCTACTTCCTGCAATACAGCACCTATGGTTTTATCTTCCTTAAGCCCTGTATTAAATTTTGCGTAAAAATCATGAGAGATGGTCAAACCATGCTGAATCGCTTGGAAAAACTGTGAAACCGGCCCTCTTAGTGCGGCAATATGATCAAGCACCGGGCCGATGGCTGCTCTTTTAACCAATTGTTTCACATTCCTTTAAATTCAATCATCAAGTTTAAAAACACCTGTTGCAAGTCCACGGCCTTTTTTAACTGCCTACCTTGTTTCGCATAGACTGGATTTTCATGGCGTGAGCCTGGTAATTTCCTTGCGGCATGACTCGCATGATATTGAGAACGATGGGCGATTCGTAATAACGAGGTAACCAACAAACTGAGCGCTCGTAATATTTGTTTCAAATCATCCTGCCCCAGGGCAAATGCCATGCGCTCCAGATTAACTTGAGAAGAATGGCGGGTGTCAATCCCCAGGATTTGCAACAAACCATTGTCAATTTGTAAAAGGATAACCAATGCGTCTTGCGCATCCAGCCGATATTGCAAAATCAATTGCAACATTTGCGCTCGTTCTGCAATAGGACCATCTGCCTCCGCTACAAATTCATCAACCAATTGTTGCATAATGGCTTGCGACTCTGTCAGCATCTTATACGCTTCATTGGCGACCTTTGTTAATTCATCGTACTCCATGCCTATTTCTTTAAAATTGTTTTCAAGATGCAGCAAAGAACCACCCATCGAAAAGAGTGGCTTATGCCTAAATTCAGCAAAAGCTGTCCTATAATTAAATAATATCTCATGAACAAGGATGTTACATGTTAAACGTTGACTTATTAAATATTAACCCCGATACCGTTTGTCATCTTATCTTAAGGGCCAGAGAATTTCATGCCAAAGAAGAAGTTTCTTTTCCTGAACGCACGCCTGAATCAGAATACGAATACGACTGGGCGCAAATCCTTGCCAATCATGAAGATGATTTGACTTATCGTGAAATAAAAAATGCCATCCATTCGCTTCCTTATGAAAAACAGCTTGATTTATTGGCATTAATGTATCTGGGACGTGAAGATTTCGATGAATGGGATGAGGCACTTAAAGCAGCCATCAGCAATTTTCCTTCTGATCTAACAGATTATTTGCTCGCTCATCCCTTCATCGCCGTTTACCTAGAGCAGGCATTGGCTAAATTAGGATATTCTTGTGATGAGTAATGGTCACAAACCACTTTAGTTTAAACCATTACTTACGCACAATAATATTATTTTCCACCGATTTAACACCAGGAACTTTTTTAGCCAATGCTTCCGCCGTATCGCTCTGACGTATGGTTTTGACATAACCGCTGAGATAAACCATACCACTTACGGTTTCCACGTGGAAACGAAAAGGAGCAAGCTCTTGATTATTCAGCAATGCCTCATTGACTGCTGCAGTAAGAGAATTGTCATTGGATTGCAGATGCAATATATTTTCTCCCTGATAAGCCTGACAGCCTACTAGACAAGCAAAACCGAAGACAATCATCATGTTTCGACAAAAATTTCTCATTATTTCTCCTTACCAACATGGACTTTTAATGGCTCGATTATAATTTGTCCAACCAATCATACATAACGGCGTTTGCAAAAGAAACATTTCCCACTTGGCAATGGGTACTTGCACCTTCAAAATCGTTGAATTCATAATAATCCGCCCGCACAATCTTACAAAACTCAGTATATTGTTTACGTGGCTCCCCTCCCTCACCATCGCCGATGAGCGCAAGGCAAGGACAATTTACATTCTTTAACGCTTCCCCAACCTTGAAATTTTTTAAATAGGTAAAGGTATTTTTAAAAGAGCGTCGACCATAGCGAATCATGAGTTGCTCTGTCGTTGCCTTTAATCCGGGAGGAAATTCCTCGTCAGGAATGGCTGGTAAATCCTCCAAAGTAAAATCCTGTTCATCCGGTATTTGGGAAGGATCCATATCGGCAAAAGAAGCCGTATACGCATATACATCCAATACCGGTGAATTTGCTATTAATGCTTTAATCCGCGGTTCATAACACGCCGCCCGAGTAGCAAAATACCCACCGATACTCACCCCAAGAAGCGCCAACTTGCGCATATCCACTTCCTGACGAAATTCAAAATGATCAATCACCCGCTTCACTACGTCTTCAAAATCTGGCTCGAAAAAAGTATCCGGATAATTTCTAAACACATCCATTTGTCCCGGGCCTGCAAAATGAATCACATTGTAACCCCGTTCGATAGCAGCCATGCCTCGCATAAAAAACTCTTCTTCCATTGTGCCGTCAAAGCCACTGACAATGAGGATGGTTTTACGTTTTGCTCCATCATTTTGCGGAGAAATAAAATAAACAGGGATATGGATATTTTTATATGGAATCGCATGACTCTCAAAATGTAAGTCCATCGTTCCTACCGCCATAACAAAGCATTCAGCAGAATTTATACCCAGTTGCCTATGTTCTTTTGAAGAGCAGGGTGAATAATATTCCGCAGCCCTGAATGAGTTACAGGCTTTAAATAATTGCTCACGACCACTGACAATATGCTTTTGAGTCAAACGCTCTAAGCCATCTTTTTTCTGCCACTCAGCCGACTGCTTGAAGGCTTGCACCCAATCTTCCGGTTTTCCTGACTGGATTTGGCGGGCAATATTTAAACATTCTCCAATGGACGCTGCTTTATGAGTTACTGCACCTAATTGGCGAATTAACTGAAAATCCATTTCAGCATCATCAAATCCCTTGATACGAAGATTGCCACGGCTGATATCATTCATATGTTCTTTATATCCTTTCTTTTAAATGTTATAAACTAATTTTTATTAACCAGACTCTCATCATACTCTGGTTATTGCTGTGCGTTAACCAGACTACAACCGTTCTATCATCATAATCCTTTCAACCCAAAGATTTCTCTGCAAGTAGGATGGAAGAATCGTCATCGGATGTTTTAAGGGTGAAATCAAGAGATTTGACCAAGTGAATCATCGCCTGATTGTTTGCAAGAATTTCACCTGCCATTATTTTTAAACCTTTATTTTTTGCAGCATCCATTAAACATGCCATTAAATGCGAACCTACGCCTTTACCATGCCAGGCATCCGCAACGGCTAACGCAAATTCACATGAATTCTCATCAGGATTCCTCATATATCGCGCAACGCCAATTATCACGTCTTCCTTGTTTTCTTGCACAGCAATCAACGCCATTTCCCGATCATAATCAATTTGGGTAAATCGTACGAGCATCGTCGGCGTCAATTCCTGTAAATGCTCCATAAAACGAAAATATTTGGATTCCGAAGAAAGATGGTGCACAAATTCCTGCTCAATTTTTGCATCCTCAGGCCGAATTGGCCGAACGGTAATATTTGTGCCGTCGGCCAACTGCCAATGAGAAATCAACTGTTTAGGATAAGGATGAATAGCCATATGCTCATAAGGTGCCGACGCGGGCACCTTATAATCAATGACGATACGAGCATCGGCAGCGATGACTCCATGCTCATCTGCAATCAACGGATTGATGTCCATTTCTTGTATCTGCGGTAATTCACACACCATTTCAGACACACGAAGTAATATTTTTTCAAGTGCCTCACGATTTACTGCGGGCATATTGCGCGCTTTTTGTAATAATTTTGCTATTCGCGTTCTCCCAATGAGATCCCGGGCAATGAATGAATTCAATGGCGGCAGGGTAACTGCCAAATCCTGCATTTCTTCAACAAAAGAGCCGCCTGCCCCAAAACTGATGACCGGCCCAAACACTGGATCACGCGATACACCAATGATTAATTCCCGGCTGTTGGGCTTTTTATACATTTGCTCTATGGTAACACCTTGTATATGAGCTTCAGGGCATTTTTGTTTTGCCCTTTCCACCATGTTTTTAAACGCGTCACGAACGGCCTGGGCATTGACGATATTAAGCTGAACACCACCAACGTCTTGTTTATGAGTAATATCAGGCGATAAAATTTTCATAGCCACAGGAAATCCCAGTGATTCAGCCACTATCAAGGCCTCATTGGCAGTACGAGCTTCAATTGCCTGAGTCACCGGGATACCAAATGCCGTTAAAATTGCCTTTGATTCAAGCAAGGTCATGACATGACGTCTTTCAGCTAATACAGCATCGATGATTAAATGAGCTCCTGCCATATCTTGCTTATCCTGTTGCGCCAATGGCTCAGGAGCTTGTAACAATAATTGTTGATTGGCATGATAATCCACTAAATAGGAAAAAGCTTCGACAGCAGTTTCAGGGGTACTGAAGCAAGGTATGCGATGTTCAGCAAATAATTTTTTAGCTTTTTTAACCTGACTTTCTCCCATCCAGCAAACGATCATCGGCTTATGGCTTTTACCAGCGAGGCTAATGACTTGTTCCGCCACTTTTTCAGGTTGGGACATAGCGACCGGAACTAGAATAATGACCATACCATCAATATTAATATCGTTCAGACAAGCCTCAATCACTTCCTGATAACGTTCAGGCGTCGCATCCCCAAGAATATCAATTGGATTCGCATGTGACCAATGACTGGGGAGAATACGGTTAAGATGCTCATCTGTGTCTTTGCTTAATTCAGATAGAGGAATGGCTAATTCTCCGGCACGGTCAGCGGCCATCACTCCAGCACCGCCCCCATTAGTTACAATAGCCAGTCGTTTACCATCAACCTTATAATTACTTGCAAGCAATTGCGCAGCAGAAAAAAGTTGTTCAATGGACATCACTCGGATAGCGCCGGCTCTTTTTATGGCCGCATTAAATACCTCATCTCTCCCCACGATAGCACCCGTATGTGATAAAGCCGCCCTTGAACCTTGTTGGAAACGTCCTCCTTTCACAATCACCACGGGCTTCATTCTTGCCGCTACCCGTAAACCACTCAAAAACTGACGTGCATGCCTTATTCCTTCAATGTATAACAAAATACTATGAGTCGTTGAATCCAAAGCCAAGTAATTTAAAACATCACTAAAATCAACCTCTGCGGCATTCCCTAAAGAAATAACGGCAGAAAAACCAACCCGACGTTCCTTTGCCCAATCCAATATGGCTGCACAAATTGCACCGGATTGTGAAACCAATGCCAAATTCCCAGCGGATGCACCTATGTTATTGAACGTAGCGTTCATTTTAACAGAGGGCGAGATCATGCCTAAACAATTTGGGCCTATCAGCCGTACACCATACTGACGGGCAATTGCAATTATTTTTTCTTCCAGTGCCCGGCCTTCTTTACCGGTTTCACTAAATCCTGCAGATAAAACAATCGCGAAACGTATGCCTTGGGCACCACACTGGGAAATAATATCAGGCACCGTGGAGGCAGGCGTCGTGATGATAGCCAGATCAACCGACTCTTTCACCTCACGCAAGGAAGGAAAGCAAGGCTGGCCTTGAACAGAATCATGCTTTGGATTAACCGCATACAGTGACCCCGAAAATCCATCATTTAATAAATTACTAAATAATTTCATTCCCACAGAATGTTCGCGCTCACTGGCGCCAATTACCGCGATGGAATGAGGTTTAAAAAATCCGCTCAAATCATGTGAACTCATGACGTCCCTGCTAAAAAACGATTTGCTGCTATTATAGCATTAAGAAATGCACCATCCGTGAGAGTGGCTTGCTTAAATACCGTAGAGCCTCTCCGGTGCTGTTTCACCCGACATAAGGAAATGCTATGCATCCTCTTGCAATTATTGTGAACAATAAAGCTAAAAACATTTCCGCCCTAACTACGTACTTGGAAGAACTTACTAACCATCATTTGACCTATGAACTGTTTGAAGTTACGCCAGAAAGATTAGACCATACTATTAGGCAATGCAAAAAAAACTACCCTGTCTTGTTAATCGGAGGAGGAGATGGCACCCTCCGCAGTGCCGCTCAACTTTGCGCTGATACGAACATTCTTCTTGCTGTTTTGCCGCTAGGAACCATGAATCATTTGGCCAAGGAATTGGCATTGCCATCCGACCCAAAAACGTTAGCGCAAGCAATTCTGCAGAGAAATACCGTAACCATCGATCTTGGAGAGGTCAATGATTTGATTTTTCTTAACAATGCCTCCCTTGGTTTTTACCCTCTTTTTACCAGAGAACGTGATTACTTTAACAAATTTTACAATAAATGGTTAAGCTATCTCCCTGGACTAATTCAAAGTATGAAAAAACATGATTATCTTTCCCTAATCATCCAGTATAAAAACAAGCATATATTCATCAATACTGCTTTTTTAATGATAAGCAATAACTTATATTGCTATCAATTTCCCATGGCATTAAAAAGAGTAAGTTTTAAGCAAGCAATATTGGGAATTTATTACATTAAACAAGAAAAATTACGCTTCTTCAAAACTCTTTGGTCGGTTTTTAGCAGGAAAAATCATTTTGATATCAAGAAATCCAATACACCAATAAAAGTACATATCCATGATCGAAAACAAATAATCATCGCCTTAGATGGCGAGCGCAAAACGGTGAACACCCCCCTTCTTTTTAAAACACGTCCCCAATCATTAACGTTTATAGGGCATTCATTATGAAAATCGTCCATATCTCGGATTTGCATTTTGGAATGCATCATGAGGCTATCATAAATGCCTTTTTGGCCGATGTGTCAGATATTAATCCAAGCTTGACCATCATATCAGGTGATTTAACGCAACGGGCAAAATCAGCGCAATATAAAGATGTTCAAGCATTCATAAAAAATTGCCGGGGTCAGTTTTTACCGTTCCTGGGAATCATGATATTCCTTTATGGAATATTTTTTCACGCTTATTTCATCCCTTTGCATTATACAGAACATATGTTCATGCAAAGCTTGCTACAACATTTGAAAATGAGGAAGTGCGGCTACTGGGCGTAAACAGTGTTATGCCTTATCGAATTAAAAGCGGGCAACTGGCACCCGATATACTAACTGAGATAGACAACTATTTTACCCATCCATTTAATGGATTAAATATTCTTTTCTTTCATCACAATTTTGATTACATGGAAGGCATGCATAAGCCTTTGAAAAACTATTATCAATTTTTAACGTATTTAAAAAACAGCAATATTCATATGGTATGCACTGGCCATTTACATTATGCCAATGCAAGCATCCTGAAAAAAAATAATCATCAACCCTGTTTGGTGTTGCACGCTGGCTCTTTGTGCTGTCAACGCAGTAAAGATGGCATAAACAGTTATTATGTCATTGAAATTGAACATGGCCTTGGCAAAATAAGCTGGCGGGTTTTTAATCAAGCAACGTTTATAACAAGCACCATTCATGAAATTAATTTCTCCAAACGCCATGCCGATTTACAGCATTCCGTCCCCCTTAAATAAATGAACTTCCCTAAAACACCAATACCATCCACCTTAAGATAATGAATGAATGGCTTCGCTGTCACACATAGCCAAATCAAAAGCCTTGGATTTCGCTTCGACTTGCTTTCCTAACTGCCTTAAAGCCGTACGCATCCCTTCTTCAATAACTGGATGATAAAATGGCATTTGCAAGACATCAAACACCGTTAGCTGCTTATGAATAGCCCAAGCCAAGAGATGGGCCAAGTGTTCGCCTTCTGGCGCAATTAATTCTGCCCCTAATAATTTTCCATTATCTTTTGCACCATACACCCGTAACACACCATGATTATTCCCCTGAATTTTTGCTCGCCCTTGATGAGCATAATCCACTTCCCCAATAACAAACGCAGCAGCACTCTGATTCAATTCTTCAAACGTTTTTCCAACCATGGCAATCGTTGGCTCCGTAAACACGATACGAATAGGGATTCGGCGTTGAAAGCATTTGCTCGTATGAACGGCATTATAGGCGGCGATTCGACCTTCATCGGCTGCTTCATGCAACAGCGGCCTGAATTGACTTACATCTCCTGCTAGGTAAATAGGTAAATTGTGAACCTGCATGGTCGTTTCATCGTATTCAGGTATGCCATGTTCAGTAAAAGGAATATCCAGTTCTTTTAATCCGAATAAATCTATATTGGGTGCTCTTCCTACAGCCGCAATAATCTGATCAACCGCTCGTTTTTTATTGCCCTGAACGAATAGTTGATTATCATTGCAGATAAGGGATGCTTTTTCATGAAGATAAATAGGAAATTCTTTACGTAAGGCAGCCACAGCAGCTGCATTCACTTTGGGATCCGTAAGGCCACCAATAAAATCCTTTGAATGGTGGAGGGAAATATTAACGCCTAACCGTGCCAGAGCCTGGCCAAACTCCAAACCAATGCTGCCTCCCCCAAGAACCGCAATATATTTTCCCAGTGTATCTTGCTCAAAAATAGTTTCACTGGTTAATATTTTCTCCTTAAACGTTTGCCACTCCGGTGGGATGGTGCTATAAGATCCCGTGGCAATAATAATTGCTTTGGCAGTAATTTTCTCATTGCCTGCCTGCAATGTGTTGGGGGCAATAAAACGTGCCTCTTGGTGAATAAATCGTTTGCCAAGCGATCGTGTATAATCAATCACGCCTTGCGTAAAATCGTCTCTAACTTTGCGCACATGCGCCAAAACATCTGGAATATTTACTGTTAGTTTTTCAGAACCATGGATTCCTTGTGTCGAAAAATGCTGGCGATTATAAAAATGATTGGCAATCTGAATGAGTGCTTTGGATGGCATGCAGCCCACACGTGCGCACGTTGAACCTAAAGGTCCGGGATCGATAATTAAAATATTTTCATTGTACTTGGCTGCTTCCTTAAATGCTGAAAGCCCCGCTGTCCCTGCACCAATAATAGCAATATCAACGTGTCTGTCCATAGATAATACTCAACCCTGTATATTAGAACTTGTCTGCATAATTAGACTCGAATTCTAAATGTTTAAATTTATTCCTCTATACTTTTACATCATTCTCCGTAAAAATGATTATCATCTATCGATGTATTAGGAAAATCTTATGACTCTTCGCCTATTAACTTTAGCAGATGTACAACAAAGCATAAGCATGGAGCAAGCCATTGATGCCATGGAAAGCGCTTTTAAACAACTGGCCCGTCAAGAAGCAAAATTACCACTAAGAACCGCCATTTCCATCGAGCAGGAACAAGCAATGACTCTGGCGATGCCCGCTTATCTCATTCAGGAAAAAATCTTAGGCTTAAAAGTCGTGTCCATCTTTCCCAATAACCTTAGCCGTCATAAGCCATCGATTAATGGATTTATCATGTTGCTTGATGCTCAAACCGGAGAACCGAAAGTACTGATGGATGCAGGCTATTTGACCGCGCTGCGAACAGGGGCAGTCTCAGGTCTTGCCACCCGTTGTTTTGCCAAAGACGATGCTCATCAGGTTGCCATCATTGGCGCAGGTCAACAAGCTCTGACGCAACTGCAAGCCGTTGCCGCCGTTCGTGACATCAAGCAAGTCTCTGTATGGTCACGCAATCAAGCCAATGCTGAACAATTTGCCAAGCAATGCGCGCACATGTTTGATGTTTCAGTTCATCCATCGGTAGCGTCGGCGGTTAAAAATGCAGATGTTATTTGTACAGCCACCAGCAGCACAGAACCATTAATTCATCCGCAAGATATTGCTCCAGACATTCATATCAATGCCATTGGCTCTCATACCAGTACCATGAGAGAAATTAGTAATGCTGTTTTGGAAAAAGCAATCGTCATTGCCGACCAGCGGGAAGCGGTTCTTGCTGAAGCTGGTGAAATCATTAGTGCCATTCATCAACACCATTTGACTAAAGAATCCATTATTGAACTTGGCCATTGGCTTTTACATAAAAAAGACAATTATAAAAAACGACTAACCGTATTTAAATCCGTAGGACTTGCCATCCAGGATTTGAGCGTCGCAGAAGTGGTCTATCAAAATGCACAAGCAAACAATCTTGGTATGCCTTTTGCACTGAGCAGGGCAGAAGCTGCTATACTGTAAGCATGGACTCTTAGAGTAAAGGAACATTATGCGCGTTCTTATCGTGGAAGATGACCCAACCAATCAAATGCTTGCTTCACTTTGGTTTAAAAAAGCAGGCGTTGCGAGCAGTGATATTACCACCGTCAATAATGGGCAAGAAGCGGTCGAACTTATCATCAAGAATGCCAAGCTTTCTCCAGCCCAACTGTTTGATATCATTTATATGGATAACGAAATGCCGCAGATGGGCGGAGAAGAAGCAACACAAAAAATTCGTGCCGTTGAAAAAGAACAGAACCTCCCGGCCGCCGACATTCGAACGTGCTCTGGCACTTATGAAGGAGTATTTCCCGGCGCCAATGGCCGCTTGAATAAGCCTTTTGTGCCAAAAGAATTTATTGCGTTAGTCCAAGAAAAAAGAGCTCAACAGGACAGTCATCGCCCGCAAAGCCCCAAGCCAGGCTTTTTTACAGAGCCCAAACCTCCAGAAGTAAAAGAGGAGCCACCCAAAGGGCAATCGACTCCTCGACACGGTAGTTAGTTACCGATGACTGGATTGCATTAATTAGGATTTTGACAATATTCACCCAAGTGTGTTGGCACTGAAATACCTAATAGTTGGGCAAAATGTTTGTAGAATCCAATACGATTTTCTAATTGTGGATTCATTCCATGACCGCATTCAATGCCGCCGTTAATAATATTAACCGTTTCACCAAACACATCATTTTTATAGGCAGCAGGATCGCCCATCACCACTTCATGCGCAGAAGGTTTGGGTGCTTGTGGTGTCATCCAAAACCATATAGCAGTCTCCCAAGCTAAAACAGGATCTGTAGCGACCAAACCAGGCTCTTGCAACAGTTTATTGGCATTGCCATAAATCGCTTCACTGGCTTGGCCATAGTTATAATTCCAAGATAACTGCATGGCGCCTCGACCGTGGTAAGTCTGGCCTGCCACCGGTTTGTACGCACTGGTAGGATCCGTATATTGGGTACAATGGCCACTTTCACAGCCAACCTCTTGGGCAAAATATAATCCCCACGCATAAGGTCCGCCCGGCGCCGTCGGCCACCCCCCCGTGGTTTCATGGGCAGCATTGGCTAAAAAAGCAACCAATTCTGATTTTACTTGCTCTTCACTTCCCTGATTTAAAAAACTGGGGTATTTAGCGGCTGCCTGGATTAGCCCTTCATAAGTAAATACGGCGTTTGCATTTGGAAAAAATTTTTTAAACGTTTGTTTACTAATGGGAAATTGAGCACTATCCACCGCATGTACCGGATGAGGGCTAAACGCACCGACAATCATCGTGCCTACTATACTGAAACATTTAATTGTATTTTTTATATTCATTTGGTTTTTAAAATCATCAGGATAAAATCGCATTATATGCCCAAAAATCTCCTTAGAAAAATAATTTATTCTTTAATAACACTGGACTGAATTATTCTTAACCATTTTTCGCGATGTTGTTCACCCATATCAGGCTGTTTGATCACATAATGCAAAATATAAAATCCTTCTTTCCCTTGAGTGATTTTCTGTATTTCGTCTTGCGCTAAATTGGGTGGAGAATCAATACGGAATTCAAAAATAACGTCGGTCGGTGTTTGCGATAATAAATGAATGCTTGGATTAAGACCGGTATTTTTCAATGTATTTACTACAGAAGCAAAAAATTCCTTAAGCGTCAATTTTTCTTGAATTCCAGGCAAAAATTGCGTAGTAACCAATTCATTCCAATCATGAATGGTCTCCCCCTGAGGAATGTATTCGATCGTGATAATCGCAGGAGTCTTTTTCCCCCAGGCAGCAACCCAGGCGCGCTCATCAAAAACGATGTTCTGTCTTTCATCCTGCCACACATTCACCGCAAGCGGTTTGACAGTAGCAGCCTTAAGGCGGCAATAAACGTCTCCCTTATAATTGTAATATTCAACACATTGAGGATTGTTTTCTTTCGATACTTTAATGAAATCTGATGGAAGAGCCTGTTGGGCATGAACGTTTAATATAACCATGCACGGCAAGATTGCCTTTAAATATTTTTGCATTTATTTTCCTTTAGATTGCATCCGATGACTATAATCCTTTTAGAATGTATCACAGCATTTTTGAGAAAAATAAATGAAATGGCAATTCTTTCAGTGTATCTGGGACATCCTTGCGCATGCAGCAAAATACTACCCTAAAAAGATTGCGGTTATTGATGATGGTACATCTTTTACTTATCAAGTAATTAAAAACCGCGTCTTGGCATTGAGCTGTTTCCTAAAGCAACAAGGCATCAAACCTGGTGACCGCATTAGTATTCTTCATATCAACGGTATTGAATACATTGATGTTTATTTTGCAACTCCTGCCTTAGGCGCTATTCTCGTGCCTTTGAATTATCGATTAAATCCTGGTCAATTAGCCACCTTGCTCCATCATCATCAAAGTCAGGTGATCATCACAAGCGAGGCTTTTTATCCTCTTTTACAAAAAACATTGCCCCTATTAGAGCATCCCACCCTTAAACTTATCCTGTATATTGGCAAGGTAAAGCCAAATATATCCTCTTTTCCTATTATCTCTTACGAAGATGTCATCCATAAAACAGCGTTTGCTGCCTATAAGCCTTTCAGAAACAAAGCCAAGGACATTGCTCATATTTACTACACCAGCGGCACCACCGGTCAACCCAAAGGGGTGATGCTTAGCCATCACAATGTCTGTCAACATGCCATGGGAGTCATCAACGAGCTCAAGATAAATTCAAAGGATCGCTGGGGTCATATTGCACCAATGTTTCATCTGGCTGATGCATGGGCGGTTTTTGCCATAACAATGGTTGGCGCAACTCACATCATGCAAGGAATATTCAAGCCAGAAAATACGCTCGCTTTGATTGCAAATGCAAGAATAACCATAACAAATCTTGTTCCTACAATGTTAAACCTCATGTTAAAAAGCTCTGTCCTCAATCAATTTGACTACTCGTCTTTACGCCTTGTCATGAGTGGCGGCGCGCCCATTGCGCCGGCAACGGTAAAAGCAATTATAAGCGTATTTAGATGTGACTATATCCAGACTTATGGCTTGACAGAAACAAGCCCTTATTTAACCTTATCCATTCTCCCCAAAAACTAAAACGCTTGCCTTACGAAAAGCGACTGCACTGGCTGTGCAAAACTGGCCGACCATTTAAGTTAATTCAATTAAAAGTAGTCGATAAGGCAGGCCAGGAAGTAAGTCCTGATGCTAAAAGCGTCGGAGAAGTCATCGTTAAAGGTCCTACAGTCACATGTGGATATTGGCATGATCCCGAAGCCACCCGCCTGGCTTTCGATGAACAAGGTTATTTTCATACAGGCGATCTTGCCGTGGTTGATCAAGAAGGATTTATTAACATTGTAGATCGTCTTAAAGATGTGATCATTTCTGGCGGAGAAAATGTTTATACCATTGAGGTGGCGTCGTGCCTATATGAACATCCCAATGTTTTGGAAGCCGCCGTTTTTGGGGTAGTAGATTCAATATGGGGAGAAATCGTCACCGCCGCTGTGGTTTTAAAACCAGGATATCAAGCCAGCGAGCAGGAGCTAATTGATTTTTGCAAATCCAAACTAGCACACTATCAGGCACCAAAACGCGTGTATTTTTTATCTGAATTACCAAAATCAGGCTCTGGAAAAATTGTGACTCGAGAATTACAAGCACGTTTTGCCGATAAAGCGCCTTAAGACCGGCTTTTAAGCTTAATAAAGCAAAAAGTCTTGATTAATCCGGTTGCTCACCTGCCAAGACTTACCGAAGCATCCAAATCTTGGCGCAATGGCCAATCGTTTTGCAACATCAGATGATGATAGACGTCTTGATAAAATTGCGTTGTGCCCGTAGTTCGCCCTGTGCGTGGCTTATCCAATGCTTCTTGCGCACACTCTATCATTGCAGTATAGGTTGCTTTGAAATCGGCACCTTCTTCCGCTTCCGCTTTTTTAATTAAATTCAGAATATCGCTTACTCGATGTGGGAGACGTTTACCTTCATTGATAACACCCCCTTGAAAAAAGACGTAATTCCCCACTTTCCATTGGGTAGTAAGAATATAATTTTTAATATCCGCTAATTTTTGGCGCAAATCGATTTCTTCCATAAGAGCCGGTTCTTCCATAGGGGCCTGTATTTGCTCATTTAAAGCGTCAATAGCCTCCGGTTGGGTAGTTAGCTCAATAGGCCGGGCTCCACGCATTAGTTCTTCCTGACTTGGCAAAGGTAACATTTGCTGATAATAAAACGCCGGTAAAATATGAAATCCTTTAGCCATGAAATCATCATAGACAGTCTGCTTGCCAATAAATATTTCTTGCGCAGCTTTTTTGATAAGAAACCATACCTCTTTAATTGGAGTGCTCATCCTAAAATCACTAAAGCTTTTCTGTTTTGCAACCACCTCTTGATAAAAACCTGGGAAATGTTCTTTTTCTTTTTCCTCTATGAATAATCGTATTAATTGTGCTGCGAGACGCTGACCAGCACGAAATGGGTTGGTAGGCTCCACTTGGAATTCAAGCTTTGCGAGCTCATATATTATTTTTTCAACTTCAGTGTCAGTTGCATGCTCCAAGATTTTCTGAACTAATACTCCTTTTTCTTCTGAGGTTAGCTGGCTTGTCGCCCGATAATCTTCCAGTGACAATCCTATTTTTGTCAAATACAAATGGGGCTGTTCAGACGCTTTTAAGGAATGAAGAATAGGTGTTGGCATGTGTTCATCTCATTAGCACGACTTAAATTAATTATAACCTTTAATTCTTAATTAAGACTTAATAACACGTTTCCACCTACCGAGTACATTTTTAAGACGCCAATCATGGCCTAGAAATAGGCTTACTAAATAGTAATGAATGAGCGAAGGAATCCAATGCCGTTATTCTATGGAGTAGATAACATCAGATGTGCGGATTTTGATACATCGATTACCGTTTGCTTCCCACTAAAACCAATGGTCATCAAGTGTTGATTATTTAAGTCAAATGCTTTGAGATCAATCGATTTGATGGCTTGATCGGCGTAGGTTCTATAATAATATTTCAGATTTTGAGGATCTTTAACGGTGGTGGCCAACGTATATTCAGACGTGGTTTTTCCATCACTTTCTGCACGCACAGCACCAACCGGTATATCAAACTGATTTAGAATATGGAAGACATCAAAAACGGCCTCCTGCGCATTTTGAGCAGGAACTGCCGTGCTTGAAAAAATAGTTGCGCGAATGAACCGTGAGGGCGGGGTAAAGTCTCCTGGCATTCCGCGCAATCCCGATCCCTGGCCAAATTGTTGCACTTGATAACCATCAACAGTCGCAGTCGGTGCATTTAAAGGCGACAAATTAATATAGTTTGATAGATTGGTTAAATGCCAGTCAAACGTAGGAGAATTGGTAATAATACCAATTGGGTCGTCAAACACCACCAACTCTCCCTTCAAGGGTTCTATCACAAGGCTTTTTCCTGACTTGTCATAAACAATATAATGAAAAGGCGGTACACCTCCCCATTCTGGTTGTCCCGTTGGCGCAATAACAACGGATTTGACCGCCTGCTTTACTTCATCAACCGTAGCAAATTGTGTTAATACCCAATTAACAAATTCAGTAGGTGCCAATGCCCGCTTTTGATTCTCCGGAGTTATGGTTGCATAAGAAGCGTAACCTGGAAAATAAAACATGCCTGCGGAAAGACCACGTTCATTTATCCCATCCATAATCGCAGGCATCTTAAAGGTATTTGCCCCAATAGCCGCGTATTTGGAGCGATACGGCAAACCTGTGTTTGAACCATCAGGCAGCGTCCCCTTAAATTCATATTGTCTGGGAACAATTAATCCAGATAATTGCAATGGCACGCCAAACTCAACCGTTCGGCCATTCACATAAGAATCATCTTTCGCTTTTAGCTGCAATCCTGTACATGCAAACAAGGTACCGGTCATTAATGAACCGATAAAGATAATGCACGCAGAAATCCTGTTCTTTTTATTCATTATATTTCACCCACTCTTTCCTGAGATTTCAAAGGGTCTTGAGAAAAGCAGTAAGATCTTGTTTTTCTTGCGCGTTCAATTGAAGTTCCAGCACAATATTAAAAAACTCCACGGTGTCGGCAAGCGTCAAAAGACGACCATCATGCAAATAAGGGGGGGAATCTTTAATGCCTCTTAAAGGAAATGTCTTGATGGGACCATCCGCCGACGCTTTTCTACCATTAATCATCTGTGGCTTGAAGAAACGTTCTGTTTTCAGATTGTGCATTAAATTGTCAGTATAGTACGGAGGCACATGACAGGTAGAACATTTTCCTTTACCAAAAAATACCTCCTGTCCACGTAATTCCGCCGGAGTCGCCTTCGCTGGATCCAGTTTCCCATCCCAATTTAATTTAGGAGCTGGTGGAAAATCCAACAATTCCTGGAACTCCGCCATAAAATGGACTTGGCTTCCGCGCTCTAAGATATTCACCCCTTTTTTAGTGGCAATGACTGGATCTCCATCAAAATAAGCAGCGCGCTGCTCAAATTCGGTAAAGTCTTCTACTGTTTTTAACGCACGCTGCGATCCAAACAATCGTTGAATATTTACGCCACGCAAACTGGGTGTATCAATACGATGACGAAATTCCTGAGGTCGAATATCCCCAACCAAATGGGTAGCTGCGTTCGTATGACCATTAGCATGACAGTCAAAACAAGCCACCCCGCGACTTGGTGTTTTTGTACGTCTATCGTCTGTCTGGTTAAATTGCTGCTGTGGAAATGGGGTGACTAATAAGCGCAAACCCTCCAATTGCTTTGGATTAAGAATACCGTTGAACAATTCAAAATAATTTTCAATGGTAACCACTTTCCCCTTGGAAACATCACCCAAATCAGGGCGAGTGGTAAGAAAGATAGGCGCAGGGTAAGGCGGCAGGAAATGATCGGGCAAATCAAAGTCCAAATCAAAACGGGTTAAATCACGATGCTCCTGCTGATTAAGTTCATCAATGACAAATTGCGGAAAAAGCATGCCTCCTTCAGCCTGATTAGGATGGGGTAAAGGCAAAAATCCCTTGGGAAATAATCCTTTTTCCTTAATATCCTCAGACGACATGTTGGATAGCTGTTCCCAGGTCACTCCTTCTGGAAGCTTGACACGAACACCTTCCTGGATGGGTTTTCCATTCGACATTTTTGTGTCTTGGGAGGGTTTATTACTTAAATCGTAACGCTGATTGAGCAATTCTTGTTGTCTATCATTGACCGCTTTTTTTTCTGCCATCATTTTATTCATGGTGGTTTTAAAATCTTCTTTCATCACCACAGGGGAATAACTTGATGGGGGGGCATCAGCCTGGGCAGATAAGCTGATAGCAGTCACTGCCATTGAAAACATCGCCTTCTTAAGCATAAGAAAATCCATTTAAATGTTTGTGCAATAGGATAAAATAGTCCTCATTACATTTCAAGAATGCCCATTAAGCGCTAGTCCCTTTTCCATTTCATTAATAACAAAATAGAGCTGGAATGACAGGAAACAGAACCATTTGTACAATTCAACCTGTCAAAATGAAATGGAAAAAGGTACTAAGTTAGCCCATCCTCTGGATAAATAACGGAATTATTATGATGTTTATACCATATTTCTTCCTCGCTTAGTGTGGTTTCAATTAATTCTATGGGGGAATCAGAATCAATAATCATAGCGACCTTAAAGCCATTGAACGGTTCATAGGGACCAAGAATGATTTCCTGACCTGCTATTGCAGCCTGCAAGTCGTCCACCTGAAATGCCACATGAGTTTTCGTTTTAATTAATGGATGCAGTGGGCAATCCTCTTCAAAACGATGATATTGAATGCGGTAAGGACTCTCTTCGCCACCACTGGTATACATTTTAAACGTTGAACTGTATCGTTCACCTTCACGCTTAACGGTCGTCGGTATACCGATGTGATGGAAACGATACTGAATTGTTTTAACCATCTTTTTCTCCTTCGATAGTTTGTTGCCTCTATGAGATGAATTTTATTATTAAATTAATTTATGTAAATTGATTAATTATTCATTTATTATGAACTATTAGTTCATAATTTAGGTCACTCCATCATGTATCATCGCGGCCAGATTCGTTGTTTTTTAAAAATTGCTGAATTTGCCAGTTTTACGCGAGCTGCCCATGCCTTGCATATGACGCCCACCGCTGTGAGTAAGCAGATAAAAAATCTGGAAGAAGCCATCGGCGAGCAGTTACTGTTGCGAACAACCAGGCACGTTAGTTTGACCGAGTTTGGCGCCTTATTTTACGAGCGATGCAAACTGATTGAAGAGCAAATCCACTCCCTTGATCGTTTCATTGAATCCAAAAAGAAATTCCCCAAGGTGAATTAAACGTTTTAGTATCCACCATAACGGCCAAGGAATCTTTCTTAAACCATTTACATGCCTTTATCCACGCTTATCCTGACCTTGAATTAAATATTGAATTTTCTGAACACGATGACGATGTATCTCGGGAGGATATTGACATCATGGTAGGGTTTCCAGCCATTCCACCAGCAACAGAAGCATTAAAATACAGAAAATTGTTTGGCGTAAAAAATATCCTTTGTGCTGCAAAAACTTTTATTACTCAATATGGCATGCCACAAAACGCGGAGGAATTGCCCCATTTTAAATTCATATCTCACAGTTTAAGAAAACCTGCCCATTTCTTACCACTTGCAAATGGAGGACAAATCCATTGCGGCAAACCAATTCTTTATATGAATAACTTTAATGCCTTAAACCAAGCCTGCCTAGCCGGCATTGGTTTATTTCTTACAGGCGATAGCCTGGTAAAACCATGGCTGGACAATGGAGAGTTAGTTCAGATTTTAGCAGATTATGAATTCCGCCATTTTGATATTTACCTTTTTTATCGAGCCTATGATTACGAATTACCCAAGATTCGCGTATTTGTTGATTTTTTTACTCAAAAATTACGTCATGCATAAACATGAAGCACGAATTTAACAACAGATATATCTTTTTCTGATGCCAATCAAAACCATTTGTCTTGCCAAAGGGTATTTACGAATTTATTTATGGACGTTACAATGAGGGCATGAAAAAATACCAACATCTTGTATTTTTATTACTCATATCCGGCATTTTTCTCATGCCGCTTAAGGCTTTTTTGAACATTCATCAATCCAAGCCGGCTGAAATTTCTCTTCAAAACAAAATAAATCCTTGCCCTAATCAACCAGGAACCACCACCTCCTGCTCTTCCGCAATTTACTGGTTTCAAGCCGAATCTGAATTATCACTCCATGAAATAGGAATGGTCATCGCTGGTATATTGAGCTTTTTCCTCTTATGTTCAACCTATCTGGCACCACAAGGAACTATTTTCAAACCGCCTGCGTTGTTTTGATTACTGTCTTTATTGTTCTCACAGTAATTTAACAAACAGGAAATCTAATGAAAAAATTACATTAAGTCTGGGCCTACTATTATTGGCCTTACCGTCGTTTGCTGCAAATATTGGCAGTACCCATCCTACTGAGGTTATGACGTTTATTCAAAATCACAATCCTCTGGTATACCTGGCGCTATTTTTTGGCTTAGGCATACTGCTTGCGTTTACTCCTTGTGTATTGCCAATGGTTCCCATTTTATCCGGGATCATTACTGGCCAGCAGGCAAATACGGGCAAACGCGCCTTTCGCTTATCGTTAGGGTATGTATCAGGCATGGCCATTACTTATGCTGCAGCAGGCATGTTGGCCGCATATTTTGGCAGCACGGTCCAAACCCTGATGCAACAGC
This sequence comes from Legionella oakridgensis ATCC 33761 = DSM 21215, assembly GCF_000512355.1. Classification (NCBI taxonomy): domain Bacteria; kingdom Pseudomonadati; phylum Pseudomonadota; class Gammaproteobacteria; order Legionellales; family Legionellaceae; genus Legionella; species Legionella oakridgensis. The sequence goes on from NZ_CP004006.1 coordinate 2,330,841, forward strand.
CAATCATCATCGCATCCTTTAGCAGCTTATTTGTTCTGATGGCTCTTTGGTTGTTTGGTATGTTTGAGTTGCGCATACCCGCTGCATTTCAGGTGCTCAAACCAAAATCTGCGCGAACGCAACCAGGCGTCATCTCTGCAGTGACGATGGGAATACTTTCCACGCTGGTTGTTTCGCCATGCGTCACCGCACCACTCATTGGCATTCTTGCCTACATTGGCCAAAGCGGCCATATTTTACAAGGAGGACTAATATTATTTGTCCTTGCCTTGGGGATGGGATTGCCATTGTTAGTCGTGGGGGCAGGGTATGGAAAACTGTTACCACAAACAGGCCCTTGGATGATAAAAATCAAACAACTCTTTGCCCTGTTAATGCTTGCGATGGCAATATGGCTGCTTGGCCGTATTTTGCCTGAATTTTGGCTATCGTTACTTTGGACAAGCTTTCTTGTTCTAGGTGCTTTTATTTTTATTCAATGGCAACAGCAATCGCTGGGTTTTAATCAATATTTTTTTCAGGGATTAGCACTCGTTACCTGTATGATTGGCGGTGCTCTGGCTTATAAGAGTATTGACCTTGAAAAAAATACACCTCACCCTGCAGTAACATCCGCGTCATTTATCATGGTTCATTCCTTAAATGATCTTCATCAGCATTTGGCACAAGCGAAAAAACATCACCAACCTGTGTTCGTCGAGTTTTTTGCCAGTTGGTGCAGTGATTGTCAAGCCATGGAAAAACAGGTTTTCAATCAATCCAGCGTGCTTGCTGCTATGAGCAATAGTCTCAACTTGCGAGTAGATATCAGTGAAAAAAATGAAGAGGTTCGTGCGATTCGTAAGGCATTTAATATTTATGGCATTCCAACCATGATATTTTACAATACGACGGGGCAAAAACTGGATAATTTAACGTCCGTTGGACAAATCACTAAAACTCAAATGCTTGATTTATTGAGTCAATTCAACAAGTCACCAAAAAATACCACCCAAAGCTAGTAGGACTTGTCATTAACGTTCCCGGAAAGCATTGAACATTCTTCATCTTTCCGGGTTTTTCCCCCTCATTACCTATCACTTTAAACCACTTGCCCCGCTGCCCAGCCTGATGACCAGGCCCATTGAAAATTATAGCCTCCAAGCCATCCAGTGACATCCAATGCCTCACCAATGAAATAAAGACCGGGAATCTGTTTCACTTCCATGGTTTTTGACGACAAAGCATCGCAATCCACGCCACCAATGGTTACTTCAGCCGTTCGATATCCTTCCGTACCATTGGGTTTTACTTTCCAGAAATTTATTTGGCTGGCAACAACCTGAAAATCACGATTGGCAATGCCTGACAATTTTTTTTCTGCCAAATGCTCAGGGATAAACAAATCCACCACTCGTCTTGGTAAAAACATGGAAAGAAATGAATTCAATTGCTTTTGCGGCATGGCCACTCTTGCCGCAACGAGTTCTTCAAAAAGATTAACCTTGGGTAATAAATTGATAACAACGTATTCTCCTGGGTTCCAATAAGAAGATAACTGCAAAATTGCAGGTCCACTTAACCCCCGATGAGTAAATAATACATTTTCTCGAAATTGATTTCGTTCATTACCCACTAAACTATCAACAGCGATCCCTGATAAGGCACCCAGTTTGTCTTTTAGTTTGGGGTCTAAGGTAAAAGGAACAAGTCCCGCCCGAGTTGGCCATACTTTAATTCCAAATTGCTCGGCTATTTTATAAGCAAATGGACTGGCGCCCATCGTTGGAATCGAAAGACCACCCGTGGCAATCACGATCGATTGACAATGAAATTTACCCTTCGTACTACTCACTTTAAAACCACGATCGTTGACTCTTTCAATGTTTTCGATGACCGTATTTAACATGATAGTTACACCGGCATCCTCACACTCCCTAGAGAGAATATCAACAATATCTTTTGATTTATGATCACAAAACAATTGTCCTTTTGTTTTCTCGTGAAAAGCCAAATGATGTTTTTTTACCAAATCGATAAAATCCCATTGCGTATACCGCACCAAAGCAGACTTGCAAAAATGTGGATTGTGAGAAATGTAGCAATCCGGGTGAATGTAGTAATTTGTGAAATTACATCGACCGCCCCCAGACATTAAAATTTTTTTCCAATTTTATTGGCATGATCCAAAACCAATATGTTACGTAAACGCTTGCCTGCTTCTCTCGCACACATCAATCCTGCGGCACCTGCCCCAATAATAACCACATCAATGTCTTTCATAAACAAAAGCTATCTCATGCAATCACCAGTCTTTTCCATAAATACTGACAAAATTTAAATTTATAAAGGCCTTATTTTAAGACATTCCTCTTTGTATTTATACGTGAAAATTTACTGATGCCCCCCCTATTCCTCTCAAAGAAGATTTCAACTTACAAGGGCCTTTCGCCGGCATCAAATGGCATAGGCATCTCTAAAGTCCAGGGTAGACCAGCCAACGCTTGTTATGCTGCAAACTGCCTTAAGCACACAGTCTCCATTTAAAAGCGATCGATAAAAATCAATGTTAAATTTTCGGTCGCATATTTTTTTGAAATAGCTATAGTTTGAGTAAATGGATTCAATGGATAAACATCATGCTCGACCTAACATTAGCCCATGAATTTTATCAAGCATTGCTTGCTAAAAATAGCGAATATGACGGTACGTTTTATGTAGGCGTCAAGACAACTGGCGTATTCTGTCGTCCTACGTGTCCGGCCAGAAAGCCAAAATTTGAGCACTGCGAATTTTATCAGACGGCGCAAGAAGCTTTATTGGCCTCCTATAGGCCTTGTAAGCGCTGCCAACCGCTCTCTCCGCCAAACCAAGTCTCTGACTTGGTGCGCCAACTGGTGGAAGCCGTAGAAGCCAATCCGGCAAAACGCTGGAAAGACCGTGATTTTGAGACACTCGCCATCCATGCTGCAACAGCCCGACGCCAATTTAAAAAACGTTTTGGCATGACCTTTGTCCAATACGCACGTTCCAGACGTATTGGAATTGCGATGAAGCATATCCGCAATGGAGATGCCATCATCGAGGCACAATTAGATGCTGGCTATGAATCAAGCAGCGGCTTTCGCGACGCCTTTACCAAAATCATGGGGGCTGCACCAGCCAATCTCCATCAACAACACCAGATACTCAAAGCATCCTGGCTCGATACTCCTTTGGGGCCAATGATTGCCATTGCCAGTGACACGGCCTTATATCTTTTGGAATTCATGGACAGACGGGGACTTGAGCGTGGAATAGAACGATTACGAAGACGCACCAAAGCCGCTATCATCCCTGGCACGACACCACCTATTCAGTCCATCGAATCAGAATTAAACGCTTATTTCACAGGCGCCTTGCAGGCTTTTAAAACGCCCCTACACTTTATAGGTAGCCCTTTCCAACAAGAAGTTTGGAACGCGTTAAGAACCATTCCATACGGGGAGACGAGAAGTTATGCCGAACAAGCGCAACTCATAGGAAAGCCCACAGCTTACCGAGCCGTTGCTAATGCCAATGGCGCCAATCAACTGGCCATTGTGATTCCCTGTCACCGTATTATTACCAGCGAAGGAACCTTGGGAGGTTATGGTGGCGGCGTTACTCGAAAAAAATGGCTATTGGAGCATGAGCAACGCCATCAATAAATATCTTGCGTCTTTTAATGCCTTCTTTTTAAGAAATCATTAGGAAGTAAACGGCAGACTCACGGTCACCTGTAACCCTCCTTGCACGCGATTTGTAAGCGTAATGGTGCCCTGATGGGCTTGAATAATTTCTTTGGCAATGGTTAATCCAAGTCCTGTTCCCCCTGTAGCACGGGATCGCGATTGCTCACCGCGATAAAAAGGCATAAAAACCTGTTCCATCTCTTTTTCCGACAATCCTGGCCCTTTGTCGGAAATCGTCACCTCAATCTGATGATCGAACTGTTGTAAATGAATCAGCGCCGACTGGCCATAATAGATTGCATTATTAATGAGATTTGAAAATGCTCGTTTCAACTGACTGACGCGGCCGAGATAAATCAACTTATCCACATCGGTATTAAATAGTACCTCATAATGCAACTCGGCAGCATCCGCGGTTAGAGAACTTAGCATGGCAACCATATCAAACCGCTGGTTTTTTTCCTCACTGTTGGCCTCTCTAAAATAATCCAGTGTTTCTCTAATCATCATTTCCATTTCATGAATATCCATCATGATTTTTGCAAAAATAGGCTGTTCTTCCAAATATTCAGCCCGTAATTTCAAACGAGTCAGGGGGGTGCGCAAATCATGAGAAATTGCCGTAAAAACTCTGGTTCTATTATCCAGTAACTTGCGAACGTTTTCCTGTAAGCGGTTAATTTTTTCAAAAATCAGTTTTTGATCAGAATTACCGGTAATGGGAATAGACGACCAATGTTCACGATTCTCAATGTATTTAAGACTTTGTATTAATGTTTGCACAGGCTGGTTTAATATCTTTACAGCCCAATAATTGATGAGAAAGAGCATGCAAAGCAAAATGACCAGTAACCCCGAAATGGTTAAATAAATACCTAACTGATTGGGTAAAGGAGGATGCATGCGAATATTAAGCCATGTTCCCTCTTTAACAAACACAGAAACCTTAAGCATTTTATCTTGCCTGAGCAAATCATAGACGATTGGTTGTCGCAAAGTCAGCAAGGCATTGTCTTGATAAACTGGAGTTGCTGATAAGGTTATTTTGGACCAAGGAAGCTTATTTCTTCGCATGATCGTAGACCATTGAGATTCAGGTTTGCTTTTAATGAGATAAACAAATTTTAAAATGCTGTGAACCGTTGCCGGGGGGACAACCGGACGAATATTAACATAATAAATATATTGGATTAATAAAAGCCCCGCCAATATAATCAATAAATTACCAATCATCAAACCAGCGTAGGTTTTGCGAGCTGTTTTGGTTAGTCGACTCATAAAAACCTCACCTTGGCCTTTAATTGATAACCGCCGCCACGGATGGTTATCAGCAGCTTGGCATTTCTAGGATCAGCCTCTATTTTTTTACGCAAACGCCCAATCAAAACATCAATGGTTCGATCCATGGGATCACAAACTTTATCGTATAAAAGATCCATCAATTGATCACGGCTTAAGATCCGTTGCGGATGTTCCAGAAAAATGAGTAATAAATCATATTCCCGTTGACTTAAAGGAAGGACAATCTCATCCTTTGAAATAAGACAATGATTATTTCTGTCCAGCTCCCAATCAGCGAAACCAATTCGCTGTAAAGGATGCAAGCGCTTATTATTTGTTTGCAGCTCGCCCTGAGTTCTTCGTAATTGCACTTTAATTCTTGCCAGTAATTCTCGCGCACTGAAGGGTTTGGTCAGGTAATCATCCGCTCCTAACTCCAAGCCTACAATTCGATCTTCAGTGCTATTTGCAGCGCTCAATATGATGATAGGGATGGTCTGAGTTTTACGAATCACCTGGCATAAACTTAAGCCATCCAACCCCGGCAACATGACATCCAGGATGATAAGATCAAAAATATTTTCTTTTAAAAGCCGTTCAATTTGCAAGCCATTCAAGGCCCAGGTCGTTTTGTAGCCATGCTGAGTCAGGTAATCACTGATTAATAAAGTGGTTTCCTTATCATCGTCAATAATCAAAATATGATTTTTTTTAGTGTTCATCAGATTCTGAAAAAAATGATTTGCTTAATTATAAGCAAACTGACCACTTTTTATCTATGAATGTAACAAGATTGTTACACTATTTTCCTCAACTGTCATATCCAGATTACAGAAGACAACTAACCTTAGCCATGAACACTTATCTTGTCTTGGAGAAAAAAATGAACATGAAGCAGTTAGTCATAACCAGTACCTTAGCATTGTCGTTGCTTAGCACTTCTTTAGCTTTCGCTAATCCATCCGCTAATAACCCGGGGGCCCCCACAAAACATCATCACCCCTGCCACTGTCATAAAAAAGCAGGGAACATGCTGAATCAGCAACAACGCCAGACATTACACACCATCCAACAAAACAGCCGCAGTCAAATTGCACCTTTATTGCAGGAAAAAAGAATGCTCAGATTGCAATTAATAGGCAGACTGGCGACCCCTAATACCCAATGGAATGATATTGCGCCACTTATAAAACGCATTAATGAAAATAATGCAAAAATCACGGAGCTTGATGCCAAAACACAGCTTAAAACATTCCAGGAAATTGGCGTATTATTACCTGCCTATGGTCAGCATATTCATCATCACTCCCAATCATTTTAATCAACCTATCTTCCTTCAGGGACAGTACTTTTTATCTCTGAAGGAGTCGCCACATAGCATCTACCTCCCAATGCACATTCCGCACTTATTAAGCAATGCCATTGAGCTTATATGCAGTAATAACATGCCTGCTAAATTCAAATACAAGTATTTGCCTGGTATTTACAACTTTTTGCAAGATAACGTGATGTTTTTGAAAAAGAATCTATACTTAACTATGAATACTGTTACTGATGAGGGATATAAACATAAGACATTGAAAAGCCAGCTTCTGAGATCATCTCCAAATTGACTAATCTTTATGAATTATATTAAGAGGTATATATGCGCCGTCAATGGTATATAGGTTTTGGAATTATCATCCTAACCTTATTTTTAACCCTGGTTATGCTTCATGATACCGTTTGGTTTCTAGCTGTTCTAATTCCACTTATTTTATTATGGATCTACGATTTAGTACAAAAAAAACACAGCATATTGCGTAATTTTCCCGTCCTTGGCCATATGCGTTACATTTTAGAGTTTTTACGGCCAGAAATTCAGCAATACTTTGTTGCTAATGATGAAGAAGAACGTCCATTTAATAGAGAAATACGCTCCATTGTGTACGAGCGCGCTAAAAATGTTGAAGATACTGTTCCCTTTGGTACAGAGCGGGACATTCTGGAAACCGGTTATACTTGGGTATTACATTCCTTGGCCCCCAAACATGTGTCGGAAGTTGAGCCTCGGATCTTAGTGGGCGGCCCTGATTGCAAAAAACCTTATAATGCTTCCCGATTAAATATCTCCGCCATGAGCTACGGTGCTTTATCTCCTAATGCACTGATGGCCTTAAATAAAGCAGCTCAACTGGGGGGATTTGCACACAACACAGGAGAAGGCGGTTTAAGTCCCTATCACTTGCAGGGAGGAGATATCATTTTCCAAATTGGAACCGCGTATTTTGGCTGCCGTGATGACAATGGAAATTTTGATGACCAGGAATTTAAAAAGAAGCCAATCGTGATGAAGTAAAAATGATTGAAATCAAATTATCACAAGGCGCTAAACCTTCACACGGTGGAATTTTGCCAGCAGCAAAACTCACAGAGGAAATAGCAAGGGTTAGAAAAGTAAAAATGGGGCATGACGTTATATCGCCCCCAGCCCACACGGCATTTGACTCGCCAAAAGGATTGTTGTTATTCGTAAAAAAATTGCGTGATTTGACGGATGGAAAACCCGTAGGCTTTAAGCTTTGCGTGGGACGTAAGTCAGAATTTTTAGGGATTTGCAAAGCCATGCTGGAAACCAATATCCTGCCTGACTTCATTACCGTTGATGGTGCGGAAGGAGGCACAGGCGCTGCCCCACTTGAATACACAAACAACGTGGGTGAACCCTTGGAAGCCGGGCTCATTTTTGTTCACAACGCCCTTGTAGGCATTAACGTACGTGACAAAATCCGCTTAATATGCAGTGGCAAGGTAGCAACCGGCTTCGACATGGTGTGTAAGATCGCACTGGGCGCAGACATGTGTAATTCTGCACGAGCCATGATGATGGCTGTGGGCTGCATCCAATCGAAACAATGCAATAAAAATACCTGTCCAACCGGCGTTGCCACGCAAAGTACCCGCCTGCAACGCGGATTGGTGGTGGATGAAAAAAAACACCGTGTTGCCAATTTTCATAAAAACACGATGAAAAGTTTCCTGGAAATGATTGGTGCTATGGGATTAACGAACCCCAGTGATCTTAAGCCTGATTATATCATGCGACGCATCAGTAATGAGTGCGTTAAATCGTTTAATGAAATCTATGAATATATAGAACCTGGACAATTATTAGAAAAACAAATTCCCGCGAGTTTTGAAAAACACTGGCAGTTAGCGGATGCTGACAAATTTTAATGTCATATTTCCAGAGGCTAAGGGTATAACCCACATCACCTCTGGAATTACCCTAGGCGGAAGGATTAAGCAAGATGATTTTTATGATGCAAGTGACTTATCTGGATAGCTTTGTTATATTTGGCTAAGATAGTATTTTTACTCAACAATGTATGTCAAATATCAGTAAAATTGCCGAAAATTTACAAACCATAAAACAGCATTTTGACTACGAAGCAAGTCATGATATTGACAAAATTATCACAACTTACACCGATGACGTCATATGGGAAGCACCGGCCCGTCATTTCAAAGTCAGTGGAAAAAACAAGTAGCAGCCCATTATCGTGCTTTGTTTGCAACGCTAAAAGATGTCTCCGCCGAACTCTTTACGCAATTTGCAACCGAAGATTATGTATTTGATGATCGCCTGATGCAATTTACTATTATCACATCAGAAAATATTTGGTCTGCACAAATGGGTGATACCATCAAACAAAGACTGGTTCACTTATTTGAAATGCGCGATGGAAAAATCAGTAAAGAAACGGCTTATGAACTATGGGAAATTGTAAAAAATAACCATGTTTATTGATTATAAATAGGAATTCGATTAAATAAATAGGCTTTTATCGATATCAGACCCTAATATTAGAAGGAATTTATATGTCACTTACCTCAGTCAGGAAAGTATACGACACTTACGCTTGGTTTTACGATTTTGTGTTTGGTGGAATATTTCATCCGGGTCGTCATTTTGGTACGGATTTAGTGAATAAATACGCGGATAAACATGCCCACGTTTTAGAATTAGGCGTTGGAACAGGATTGTCTTTGCCGCTTTATCGTAAGGATTTAAACATCACCGGCATAGATATTTCGGAAAAGATGTTAAATAAGGCAAAAAAACGGGTTGCCGATCAAAAACTAACAACCAACATTTCCTTAAACGTGATGGATGCAGGTAATTTGACCTTTCCTGATAACAGCTTTGATTTTGTTGTCGCCATGTACGTTGCCTCCGTCGTACCTGACGTGACGGCTTTTCTTAAAGAAGTCACCCGGGTGTGCAAACCAAATGGAGAAATTTTGTTTATAAATCATTTTGCCTCAGAGCACCCCGTGATGCGCTTTCTTGAGCAACGATTTTCCAAAATCCAAAAAATAGTGGGGTTTAATTCAAATTTTTCCATTCATTCCATCTTGGAACATAAACAATTTAAATTGTTAGAAACCCACAAAATTAACTTGTTTGGATATTGGAAAGTATTGCGGTGTAAATTACACAAAAACACCAAGCCAAATTAGTGGCAAGCAAATACCGTCTATAAGTAAATCGTCTCTTCAATGACCTTGACTTATGGGAACTGTCTAATGCAATCAAAAATAGTGTTTATTACAGGTTGCTCCAGTGGGATTGGGTGTGCCGCGGCACTCGCCCTATCCAAGCGAGGACATAAAGTTATTGCATCCTGTCGTAAGGACGACGATGTTAAAGCTTTACTTGACTTAAAACTTGACGTCATACAGATGGATATGAATGACTCCCAGTCTATTACAACCGGGTTTAAACATCTTCTAACAAAAACCGAGGGGCGTCTTGACGTACTCATCAATAATGCCGGTTATGGACAAGCAGGCGCCTTGGAAGATCTGGATCGCACAACTCTTCGTCGTCAATTTGAAACCAACGTCTTTGGCCTCATGGAGCTGACTCGTCTTGCCATTCCTGTGATGCGCCAACAAGGTCAGGGCCGAATCATTAATTTAAGTTCTGTTCTTGGAATCATAAGTTTGCCATTTCGGGGGGCATACAATGCATCAAAATACGCGGTGGAGGGAATCAGCGATACGTTGCGACTTGAGCTCAAACCCTCAGGAATTGCCGTTATTTGTATTCAACCTGGTCCTATTAACAGCCAATTCAGAGACAATAGTGTTGAATCTGCGCTTAAAGAAATTGACATGGAAAACAGTCATTTTAAAGTGCAATACCAGCGTATGCTTGGTGAGTTTCGTCAAAGTAAAAACGAATCTCTATTTACACGCTCACCCGATGCCGTTATTCGCAAATTAATCCATGCCATTGAATCAAAAAAACCTAAAGGAAAATACCCGGTTACTTTTCCGGCGCACTTTTTGGCCATTCTAAAGAGAATACTCAGCACAAAAATGCTCGACCGCCTGCTCCTGATGATTTCAAAAAAAGAGCTAGGTTAAATTCAACACATGCCCACCATCCACCTCAAACACTTTCCCGGTGATCCAATTGGCCTTGTCTGAAGCAAGAAACATGGCCATATTGGCAATATCATCGGGTTGTCCAGGTCTTTTTAAAGGAATGCTGCTTATATAATAATCCCAAAGCTCTGGATTGCTCGTCGCCGTATCCTGATTCATTCCCGATTTAATAACGCCCGGAGCAATGGTATTTACCCGAATGCCATACTCCGCCAAATTTAATGCTGCATTTTGCGTCCATTTATTCATAGCCGCTTTTGAAGCAGCATAGCCAATGCCTTTAGGCATGGTGGTGGTTGCACTAATGGAGGAAATATTCAGAATGCATCCGTTTATTTTTCTTTTCACCATATCCTGTGCACACAGCTGTAATAAATACAGCGGAGCAATGGTATTAACCTGGAAAACTTGTTGCATTTTTTCCGGAGATAATTCAAATAAAGTTTCACGACACAACATGCCTGCATTATTAATTAAAACATCAACATGACCTAAATGCTCAATGGCCTTTTGGAAAAAAACGGTCACACCATCCATATGGGAAAAATCAGCATGGAGTGCTAAAGCATCGCGGCCGGTTGCTTTAAGTGCTGCCAGTGTTTCTCTGGCTCCTGCCTCATCGCTGCGGTAACTAATAACCACATCAGCGCCTTGCAAAGCAAAAGCAAGCGCCATGGTTCTACCCATACTGCGATTTGCCCCTGTCACGATTACTTTTTTATTCATAAAATCCATGCTGAACCTCTCTCATTTCCTTCATAAAGTTGCGTCTGTGAAGTCCATATACATTTTAAACCATATATCACACTTCTGCCGGTTATCACTGGGTAGCGAAACTATTTTTAATGTGGCTCTGTGCTCTGTTCAGAATGGATCTCCGCCTGCACGGGGATGACAAAAAACAGAACACTTTATATAACTCACCCTGTCAAAACTAAATGGAAAAGGTACTATTATAAATCAGTAGATTCCTCCAAACACCATCATTACCAGGACAGCTTGAGGATACTTTATGAGTCTGGACAAATATCATAAAAAAAGAGATTTCAGTAAAACACCGGAACCTAAGGGCAAGTTGCATGATAGTCATCATAATTTGTACATCATTCAAAAACATGATGCCCGTAAATTACATTACGATTTTAGAATTGAACTTGATGGCGTACTTAAAAGCTGGGTTATTCCAAAAGGACCCTGCCTGGATCCCTCAGTAAAACGACTTGCCATCCACGTTGAAGATCACCCGCTGGCCTATGGCCATTTCGAAGGAATGATTCCTAAGGGTGAATATGGTGCAGGAATTGTCTTGTTGTGGGATGAGGGGCATTGGATTCCTTTAGATGACGATCCCACCACCGCTTATCAAAAAGGACATTTGCGCTTTCTTTTGCAAGCAAAAAAATTAAATGGTCAATGGGATTTAATCCGCATTCAGAAACAGGAAGATTCATGGCTATTGATCAAATACGAGGATGAGTATGCAATCTCCCTTGATCATTATGATGTTATTCAAGCCTTACCAGACAGTGTTTTATCAAATCAATCTATAGATGAAATCAGAGAAGGTAGCCATGCCACCTGGTCTAAGCAATCGGAAACAGCCAATTTAAACCAAGACGAGGCCAATAAGCACTATGAACCTATTCATCTTGATTTACCAATCTCCCCTTTTCCGAACAAAGTTTCACCGCAATTAGCCACCTTAACAGATAAACCACCGCAAGGCAGTCAATGGCTGCATGAAATTAAATTTGATGGCTATCGAATTCTTGCTTTTAAAAATAAACATAAGGTGCAGCTTGTCTCAAGAAACAATAAAAACTGGACTGAATCATTTCAAACCATTGCTGAAGACATTAAAAAACTCCCGGTAGATCATATTCTTCTTGATGGCGAAATTGTTCTATTGGATAAAAACGGTCATTCTAATTTTCAGTTATTACAAAATGCGATTCATGGTTCCGGGAACGCTTCTTTTATTTATTATATTTTTGATATTCTTTATTATGAACAGTGGGACCTACAAACTTTACCCTTAGAAACCAGAAAAAAATTGCTTGAACAAATACTGCAATTTGCTCCTCCAGCACTACGTTACAGCGATCACATCCTTGGTCAAGGAACAGAAGCGTATAGACATGCTTGTCAATTTGGCCTGGAAGGTATGTTATCAAAACGACGCGATGGACAGTATATCAATCAACGCTCAACAACCTGGCTGAAAACAAAATGTAAAAAACGACAGGAGTTTGTCGTTGGTGGTTTTTCAAAAACACGCGAAGGCAGAAAATATTTCAGTGCCTTATATCTTGGAGTTTATGATAAAAATAAACAATTACATTTTTGCGGGAAAGTGGGTACGGGATTTAATGACGCTTCATTACAAGAAATATTTGGCTGCTTACAAAAACTCATTTCCCCTAAAAACCCATTTACTTCACGTCCTGACGAGGCCAAAAAAGCCATCTGGGTTAAGCCTAAACTGGTCGTTGAAATCGAATTTAGTGAATGGACAGCACAAGGAAAATTGCGCCATCCAAGCTTTAAAGGAATACGTGTCGATAAACAAGCCAAGGAGGTCATTAAAGAGAAAGAAACGTCCTTTGCAACCCTAGAGAAATCTCTGCCAACTAAAGAAATCCATCTTTCTAATCCACAAAAAATTTTATACCCGGAAGATAACATCAGCAAAAAGCAACTGTATGACTATTATAATAAAATAAGCACTTATATCTTGCCTTACATTAAAGACAGACCGCTTACACTGGTACGCTGTCCTGATTCCTATCAGGACTGCTTCTTTCAAAAGCACCTTAGTCCATCGACCAATAAAGCATTGCATGCTTTTTCTTTGCAACATCAACAAAAACAAGAAGATTACTTGATAGTAAAAGACACCCAAGGTTTACTTGCATTAATACAAATGGATGTCTTAGAAATACATACCGGAGGAAACACAATTCATGATATTCAGCGGCCAGACATGATTACCTTTGATTTGGATCCAGCTCCAAATCTTGCATGGACCCAAGTAGTTCATACAGCCTTTGATATTAAACATCATTTGGAAGAGCTGGATTTACGTTCCTTTGTCAAAACAAGCGGCGGGAAAGGCCTACATGTGGTCGTACCCATTCAGCCACAGCACGAATGGCATATCATCAAACAATTTGCCAAGCTTTTTGTACAGTTTTTAGCAAATAAAAGCCCGGATATTTATACAACCAACCTAGCAAAAATAAAAAGAACTGATAAAATTTTTCTTGATTATCTTAGAAATCAACAAGGCTCAACAGCCATCGCGGTTTATTCAACTCGGGCAAAATTACATGCCCCAATTGCCACACCGGTGGGCTGGGATGAATTATCCTACGATTTCCGGGATACATTTTTTACTATTAAAACCATCATGGATCGATTAACTTCTTTAAAAGAAGATCCTTGGAAAGAGTTCTGGCAAATAAAGCAAACCTTAAAAATTAATGATTAGAACCGCCTGTAAATCAAGAAAAGCTCAGCTACAATTTAAATATTTAGCCTCACAAACTCCATAATACTCTATACTACAAGAAAGTGCTTTTTAAGGATAAAAAGCGGTGACGAACTATAATAAATGCATTTTTATCTCTTTTATCTTATTTCTATCCTTTATAAATATCCTTCAAGCTAATCCAACATCGACTATCAATCCCTGTCAAAAAGCATGGGAACGATTACCTGATGCCTTAAAACAAAAATAGAGGTGGGGGAGCTTGCACTCGAGCCTGAAAAAGCATTTATGACAAAATGTGAGGAATTACAGGAATCACTGATTGAAGATTTGAAAGGAAATACAGACAGTATCATCCGTAAAACGTTTTTAACTTGGTTAGCAGAAAAACAAAGAGCAATTAATGCCGACCTTAAGTCCCGAAGCGCAGAAAAATTTTGATCCTGACTCTGCTTACATTCAAGAGAAAGCTTTAGAATGGCTTGAACAACCCGGTCATGAAATTTCAACGTATGTAAATGCTTTTATTCTAGAAAAATCCCCTTTCATCGCGAACATAGCCGCCACCTGGCAAGACTTATCCTCAGGAGAGTCAGCGGAAATTTTAAAAAATATGAAAGCTCTTTTAAATAAAAGCCAAGAGAGATTAAACACTTTTCTTGAAGCAAAAAAAGAAATAGAGGAAAAGCCTGATGTGCCCTACACTGAAATTCTTGAAAAATATGGATTTAGTGGGAAATGGTTAGATAATTTTAAAGCCTATGAAGGAAGCATCCGTGCTTTCGACAGTCAGTATAATGCAAAAGAAATTCTCACCGTTACTATTTCTGCTTTTCAGAGCAATGACTCTAAAGAAAAAATCGCAGGAATGTTGAGTCTTATTGATTCCGTTAGTAGTGTCGCTTCAAATTCTAAGATTCCTATTGTGTCCTTAGTTGGATATATCATTAACAATCTGGCTAAAGTTTCTCAAGACATGTTGAAGGCCGTATTAAATTTAGGAGAAATATTAAAAAAACGTGCTGGCTACTGCGTAGGCGTCGGAGTTCCCGGGGATGATCGTCGCTCACAGATTTTAAACCAAGAAGGGAAACTTGCCTGTCCTTTATCGTTCAATACATTACCATTTAAAAACATCTATGAAACTGTTATTCCAGTGCCGGGAGAATTATTATTCTGGACGGGTGAAACGTTTATTCCAGGCCATGTGGAAGGCGGTGGTAAATCCGGGCTAATGGAGACACTAAGCTTTATGCGCCGCGCCAAAAATCTTAATTATGCAATAGACTTAGACAATATAGAGGTCATAGCCAATGTATATAATGTTAAAGGAGGTATTCCCGCTCTGTTAAGAGAAGCAACGGAAGTTATTCTAGGCATTAAAAATAAAGCTGAACGTCTTCAGCAACTCATAGGCTCACAAGGTCACTGCTCTAAAGAAACGATTATTAACTATGTAGAAAAACAAACGCACTTTCAACTTCACCCCTTCCTGGCAGAAGACACTTCTGATCTCATAACGACTTATGCCGCGTCGTATGTAGCAAAAACAGACGCTTTTGGGGCAAATAACACACGGACCAATGCTTATTTAACTTATAAAACAATTTGGGAGCAGTTAAAAAATCTTACGGTAGTAAATGTATACGGTGAGATTCGAGAAAGCAAAAATCGTGAAGTCATTTGTAGGTATTGCGCCAATGCAATCATTGATATTTCTCTGCAAAATGCAGAAGAAATAAAAGGCTGTGAAACCTTAACGGCCGACAAGCAAGGAAATTTTACGCTGCACTTATTAGCTAAAAATCCTAATGCCTCAGTCATCTTAAAAGCTTATACTTCATTAGGTAATAGTGACAGCTATCCCTTAACACTGAATGCAGAGCGTCAATCAATTACTCTATTTATCCATGCAAGTGAGCAATCAGATTGCGAAAAAATGAATGCGTTATTAGAAAAAATAAATGCCATTTACGCTACTGATAAAGCTAAAGCAGAAAATTATCTTGCTGAAGCACGTGCTTTAAAATGTGACAAATACCAAGAAGCCTTAAATAATTTTGCAACGATTATTATAAAAGATAATTCCGACAAAGAAGAACTGGCCCTTTCAGACTGTGATGTAAATAAGCTCCAACAATTGCTCAGTGATAAACGGTTAACACCGGAAAAGAAAATAGAATACAATGCACTTTATTCTAATATTAACCAAGCAAATCAAATTTTAAATCAAGATGTTGCGTCTACAGCACAGCTTGACGAATTGATATTAAAACACAAAACGTTATTAGAAGCCGTCAAACCGTGTAAAACTCTGAGTAATGCTTTACAGAACTCTCTAAAGCCGTTGGAAGATTTACAGCATTCTATTATAAAAGTTAATGAAGCGAATACACGCTGTGATAAACCATTTATTAAACAAATTTTAAACGACTTGGCATCCTTTAAACAAACGTTAAGTGAACATTGGAAAGCCACGTTAAAAGAAAGACTTAACCAACTCGATCAAGCCGAAAACAATTATTCCAATGGCGTAAGCGCCTATAAAACCAATCATTATGAAGAAAGCTTGTCTTCCCTAATGCTTGCAAAAAAACTATTTCAACACATAAATTGTATGGAATTAAGCCATAAAACAGAGAAAGCAATTGCTATTGTCAGTCAGGCTCAACAATCCAAGCTCGATCCTTACAAAGCCTTACAGGGATGCTATTTGAGCATTGTTGAAAAAACATTGCTCCAAATTCAAGGAAATCCTAACTATCGGGAACTGGAGGGGCGGTTATATTCTATTCGGAATGGAAATAAACAGTTGATTGAAGCCAATACGCTTTATAAGGCAGGGCATTTTCAAGAAGCAACAAATTTATTAAATAAAGCTAAAATTACCCTTGCTGGCCAATGCCCTCGTTTAGAGAACCTGATTAATGACTCTCTGGAAAAAATAGCGAATCAGGAATTACTAGTCGCTGCAATCAAACAAGCCATTAAGGATTGTGATCAAGAAACCATCAAGAAATTCCTCGCACATCCAGATAAAATGAAACCGTTCATTCCGCAACTGGAAAGTGCGCTTTTAAATTGCGATAAAAACACCTCTCCAGAAGAACTGTTAAGAAAAGGAACTATCCTTTGCAAAGAAAATCTAGGCGAAGCAGCATTTGCCATTAAATTAAATACAGATGGAACCGTCCAATGTGGTTGTGAACAAGGTTATTTCATTGATGGGACAAACCATTGCGCAAAACCTAGTCTCGCAGAAGGTCACAAAATATGTCAGAAAAAAGCCGGTGTTAATGCCGAAGCGATACACATCAACGCAAATGGTACTTATGAATGTCGGTGTAATAAAAATTATCAATTTAATAAAGATTTTACCCAATGTATCCGCATTTCCATGGAAAATGGTCAAAAACATTGTAAATCATTATTTGGAGCGAACTCCTATGCTGTAAAAATTAACGCAAATGGTACTTATGAATGTGGATGTAAAAAAGGATTTATTTTTAATAAAAACTTTACTCAGTGCGCCAAAATAACCATACAGCACGGCCATGATACTTGTAGAAAATCCTTTGGCCCAGGAAGTTATGCGGTCAAAATAAATGCAGATACCACTTTTCAGTGCCAATGTAAAAGTGGTTACCTTTGGAATGAGAAAAAAACACAATGCATCATCCCTAAGAAAAAACCCAATCAAAAGCAACCAATCAAAAAATCAAAACCAGTGATTGAGCCTCTTCCTGAGATAGATGTAAGAATTAAAACCCCTAGCCTTCCAAAAGACTATGTACCTTGGTCGCCGCCTGATCCTAAAAACTAACGCCACAGAACAACCAATATCCTACTAATCAATATCATGCCCCTTAATTAAGGGTAATTAATTAATACCACAGGTTATAAGGTATTTATCGGCGATTTTTGCGTCTTTTATAGGATTTTTATGTACATAGCTATCCTTCCCGCATGTCCAGCTAACCTGAAGATTTTTTTTGCAAAAAGATTTTAAATTAAAATAACAATATTCCTTATTTTCACAGATCTTTTTAATATAGTTAGTCGCATTCCCTTTTTTACTGCCACAAGACGCTGAAATAATATGGATATGTGCATAAGAATCATTATCATGCGGATAAATAAGAGGTTCACTGGCATATAAGAGATTTATATTAAGAAAAACACCAATAACTGTTGAGAGACCATAGCAATTATACTTTTTCATCATGATTGTCCTTAATTTAATAAAGATAAATCCATCACAGGAACACGTCCGTCATTAAGAAGCTTTGGATTGTATGCTTTTCTTTAATAACTCCATAATATCAGTGACTTTTTCTTGTGGTACGATTTGTTTTGGTTTTTAAATTTCTTACCCTTGGCCTTAGCCTCAATGAGCTTTTTTAAATCGGTAATATAAGTATCTTTATAATTCTCCGGTTTAAATCTATCCGTTAACTGTTCAATCAATTTCTTAGCCATTCTTAATTCCTTTTCCTTAATCAAGTCAGCGTCCGGAAGAGTGAGGGCTTTAACATCACGGATATCGTCTTTATAACGAAGCTTGTTTAATAATAACAAATCACCATACGGCTTAAGAACTGCTAAATTTTCGCGGTTGCGCATGACGAATTCACCAACACCCACCATATTCGTTTCTTTAAGCGCTTCACGCAATAACGCATACGCCTTTTGTCCCTCCTTTCCAGGCTCTAAATAATAGGGAGTATCATAAAATATAGAATTTATTTCATCTTCCTTAACAAATTCATTAATTTCAAAGACATGACTCTTCTCAGCACTCGCTTTTTCAAAATCCTCTTTTTCAAGAATGATGTAATCCCCTTCTTGATACTCATATCCTTTTACAATATCCTCCCAAGGAACTTCTTTACCATCTGCCCTGCATACACGCGAATATTGTATGGGACAAAGGTCACTTCGTCTTAACAAATTAAAATCCAAAGCATGACTCTCTGTCCCAGAGTATAGTTTTACGGGAATATTAACCAAACCAAAACTGATAGAACCCGACCAAATTGCTCTCATTATACTCTCTTGGATATTCCCTTATCTAAGTATTATAAGCAATTAATCCGAATTGGTCTTTTTGGCTCTATCGATTGCAATTGCAATTGCACGCCCTTCTTCATAACCTTCTTTCAGTAATTTATTAGCAATTTCAATAGCTTTATTTCTGGTTGACGCATTCAAATTTTTCATTGAATCCGGATAATTTGATTTAGTCCATGGCATGATTTATCTCCTTATCAATCGATATGAGTCAATAACAACAGATTTGATCAGCTTGTTCCCCCGTAGTTAATAGCCAATGGATTGCTTTTATAACCCAACAGCCATGCCATAAAGAATGGGCAAATTCGTGAGGAAACACAACAAGATAATGAGTTAATAAAAAAATAACGGGGTTAACAAAAATCAGCTTGATTTTTACGGCATGCATTGGACCTCTTTCCCGTATTTTTTAAAGAAAAACAATTTGCCAGAAATCCGCCACAAAAGAAATAAAAACCTATTTTATCTTTATAAGACCCTAAGCTTTGGATAAACATTTACATTTATAAATCTTCAACTACTCTTAAAACACCCATGACTAAGCCAAGGAGGAATACATGGAAAAGCTTAAAGGACAAACAATCGCTATTTTAGTGGCAAATGGTTTTGAACAGGTAGAAATGGAAAAACCGCGACAAGCATTGGAAAAAGAAGGGGCAAAAACCATCTTAATTTCTCCGGAAAAACATGAAGTTCAAGGCTCACATCACATGGATAAAGGCAACAAATTTCCCGTCGATGTACACCTAGAGGATGCAAACGCAGACGACTACTCAGCCCTACTTTTGCCAGGCGGTGTCTTCAATCCGGATCATTTACGATTGCTTCCCAAAGCCATTAGCTTTGTAAAAGAAATTGCTCGGCAAAAAAAACCAATTGCCGCCATTTGTCATGGCCCGTGGTTATTAATTAATGCAGAAATTGCCAAGGGGCATAAACTCACCTCATGGCCTTCCATCAAGCTTGATTTAATCAATGCAGGAGCTCATTGGGTTGATGAACCCGTTGTCAGTGACAAACACTTAGTCACCAGCCGTAAACCAGATGATATCCCTCAATTTAATGAAGCAATGATAAAACTGTTTCATTCACAAGCATAAAATATAATCATCTTAGCCGATTGAAAACCCTAATTAATCTTCCATTAGGGTTTTCAAGTACATGACAGATGAACATCCACATGTCCTTCTTTCTGCATCATTCATCGCGTTTTTTTATGCCCGCATAAGCTATCACGCAAAACAATATATTACGGTATTATTATCCAACCCCTATTCCAAGGTAAGGAAGAAAATGAATAATGCTGATATTCTAACAACCACCATCAGGGATGAATCAATCTCGGAAAACCTCAAATCCATTGTTAAAGGCTCCATCGGAAATTTAATAGAATGGTACGATTGGTATGCCTATGCAGCTTTTTCTATCTACTTTGCCAAGGCATTTTTTCCTCATGGTGATGCCACAGCGCAATTAATGAATACGGCGGCTATTTTTGCGGTTGGATTTTTCATGCGTCCTTTAGGCGGCTGGTTAATGGGGCTTTATGCCGATCGCCAAGGACGAAAAAAGGCATTACTAACTTCTGTATTTTTAATGTGTTTTGGCTCACTTATCATTGCCTTGACCCCCTCTTATGAAACTATTGGAATTTTTGCCCCTCTTTTGTTGGTGTTAGCTCGCTTATTACAAGGCATTTCCGTTGGTGGGGAATACGCCACTTCAGCCACCTATCTTAGTGAAATGGCTTCCAAAGAGCACAGAGGGTTTTTCTCAAGCTTTCAATATGTGACATTGATTGCCGGTCAACTGCTTGCTCTAGGGGTATTAATTTTATTACAACAAGTATTTTTAAGTAGCGATCAATTAGAACTATGGGGATGGCGTATTCCCTTTATTATAGGAGCATTCCTTGCCATTGTTGCCTTATATTTACGAAAAGGAACGGAAGAAACAGCTTCCTTTGAGCATAAAAAATCAGTACAAGAACCTCTCTTTTCCGCACTGCTGCGACATCCTAAAGAATTGCTCATCGTGGTAGGGCGTTACCATGGGGGGAACCCTGGCTTTTTACACATACAGCACTTACATGCAAAAATATCTCACCAACAGTATCGGCATGAGCAAAATGGATGCCACCATGATTTCTGCAATTACTTTGTTTCTTTTTATGTTGCTACAACCTATGATTGGTGCGCTATCGGATAAGATTGGTCGTCGCCCAATTCTCATCGCTTTTGGACTGCTTGGTACCCTGTTTACCGTGCCGATTCTTTCATTGCTGCATACGGTGGAAACCTGGCATGGCGCTTTCTTTCTGATTATGGCTGGTTTAATCATTGTCAGCGGCTACACATCCATCAATGCGATAGTGAAGGCCGAATTATTTCCAGTTGAAATTCGCGCGCTTGGCGTCGGCTTACCTTATGCCATAACCGTCTCTCTTTTTGGCGGCACTGCAGAATACGTTGCGTTATGGTTCAAAAGCCATGGGATGGAAAATGGTTTTTACTGGTACGTTACTGCCTGTATTACTGTTTCTTTACTGGTTTACCTATTCATGAGAGACACCAAGCAACACTCCTGTCTGGATGGCCCAAACAGGTGTTAAAAACCAAAAATAAGTGTCATTCCCCCGAAGGGGAATCCATCTCGAATAAAACCTCGGTAATCATACATGGATCTCCACCTTCTCGGAGACGAGATTCAATGTTTAAATTGAATAAAACTTAACAAAAAACTTTTGCCAATGCGTAACTCCTTGTGCATGACCTAAAAAACACTGAAAGGCCTTTTGTAACCAGACTCACCCCTTGAGTTTTCTTATGCTTTTCTGACCAATTATTTAACTTGCATAATAAAAATCTTTATGATTGTATGTGACTGGATATCGTTAAGTCATAACTCAGTTAATTTATTTTTAAGGAGAAAAATGTGAGTTTTACCTTTAGAACGTATGACGAATTAAAAGCTAGATTTGCAGAAAATATCACGTTCCTATGTGGTTACCATCGTGCTGAATCCGTGGAGAACTTACCACCGTTACGTCGCTCGCAAATCCAATTCCTCCAGGAAACAATCACCGCACTGGATACAGATAGGACAGAGATTACCCCTGAAATTAAAGCAAAAATACTAAGCGGCGCCATGTTGGTCATCCATAATGAAATTGAAGAAAGCTATCGTTATTCAGACCCAACTCAAAGCGTGCTTTATCAAAAACTGACAGAAACCTTGGGAATATCCGCAGAAAACTCCATGCAAGCGGAAGACCGGTGCGACAGCGTTGGCAAGATCATGAAATTTCTTCACCGCACCGTTTTTATAGGCGGGAAATCTGAAGCAGGCTTGAACATAGAGCATCCTTATCTTAAAGACAGACCAAGGTTGGCGGAAGTTTGGAAACGCGGCGCAGATATGATAGCGGCAGCCAGTAAAGAAATGCTTACGCGCAATCTGGCAGAGCTAACCGCTCGAGAAGCTAGAGAAGCTGAGGAAGCCCAAGCCGCTGAAACGGCTGCAAAAGGAAGAACCTCTCTATTCGGATGGTTTGCTGGACGAAGTACCGCCCCTAGCCTGGAAGTAGCATCGACTGCAGACGGAGCTACTATCGGGGTTACTGTTGAAGAGTCTCAAAGAGGACCGACCTAATCTCCTAGCCTATCAGCTGGTTAACGTCACACGTTACCCAGCTGAAAAACCCTAAGTTGCGCTGTTATTTTTTTGCATTTTTGTCCGAAATAAAAACCAATAGGCTATTATATACAATAAGATTAAATTCCAACGAGCAAGCTGGTGCCAGTCACCAGCACCAGAATGTATATTTTAAACAGGATGGACGCATGCGTTTTTTTAAGCCCGCATTACAAGGTGGAAAATTGATTTCTCATTTGACCGACATCGAAGGAAATTGGCGCTACATGCAACGTTGGGTGGACCGCTCTCGTACCATTCAATGGCAAGAAGGCGCTTTGACATTTCGCCAGCCAACCAAACCTGTTACACCAACGTTTGTGTATGGTGGTGACTTTTGTGATAAAGGTCCAGGAGATTTAAGAATAGGCACCGCGCTCACAAAATTTAAAGCAGCACATCCAACGCAGGTTCATTTGCTTGCCGGCAATCGGGAAATCAAATGCCGTCGGTTTACTTATGAGCTAGCCCCTGACAAGATAAGAGAGCGTTTGCTATCAGGGCCGGCTGCCTTTTGGCGAACCGAGATGCCACCACAGCGTTATGTCATCCAACACATGCAACAAGCAAACCCCACCGCCTCTGCCGAAGAAGTAGAACGCTATGTTAGCAAATTGAGTACGGAACAATGCCAAACCTTATATCTAAAATGGATGTTAAATGAAACCATGGGGTGTGGGCCTTTTAAAGGCAAACCGGATACCTTTGAATATCGTCGAATGGAGTTGGCGGAAATATCAGAGCAATCCGCAGAGCAGATTAGCGATGAAATGGTTACCCAAAGTTTTATTGACTCGGTTGCCCCCACAGGGGTAATCAGCAATTATTTAAGGAATGCCCAACTTGGTGTAGTCTTGGGGGAAACACTCTTTCTACATGGTGCAGTAACGCCAGCTAATATTGGTTATGTTCCCGGCTTATCCGAATCAGGCACGCGCATCGACAACGCTAAGGAATGGGTGGAAGCGCTTAATGCATGGTATAAAGCTCAAATTGAAGATTGGGAAAAAAATCCGGTGGAAAAAAAAATGTCCCCTCCAGGCCATAAACCCTTGGATCGCTATGTTTTGTTTAACCCGCAATCCGTGGTAACCACCAATTGGTATCGAAACAATCAGCTTGCCCCCATTTCAGACGAGGTCGTACGATTTTTAAATCGTGCCGGTATTTATCGCGTCGTCACTGGCCACCAGCCTTTTTCCGATTTTCCTTTAATCATCAGACAACCGTCATCTTTGGAAGTGATTGTAGGAGACACTGGCTATAGCGATCCTAACAATCCTCATGATAACCGCGGCCAAGCCATTCATAATTTAGAAATCAACGAACATGGGGTCGTTGAAATCGATGCCGTGCGCCAAGATGGCTCTGTGATAAAACAACGTTTACCCTCCCGAGTTCAAGTTCAAATGAAAGAAGACATTGATCTTGGCCATTTTACAGAAGATGGTCGTCTGATTCGGCTCGATGCGAGTTCGCAGTATGTCAGCAGTCAGTTAGACGGTTTTGCCGTGAAAGATGAACCACTTGAAACGCCACAAAGTCGTCTCATTCAATAAATAATAGGTTAACAGATAAGCTTTTTGCATTTATAGACTGTCAATCTCTGAGATTAGCATTTGAAAAAATTTCTTAAGGCTATTTGTCTTTTTGAAAATATTTGACAAAAAAAAATTTTTCAGTCTATTCCTTTCAAAACCAATAGCTAGGACATCATGAATTCCTTAATTGCTATTTGCTTTGGGCCATAATTACAGCAAGAAAAAATAAAAATTATGTATTTATATTGCAAAGAACAATAAATATATTATTATGTTAGAATTTTATAATATTCGAATCAATAATGCCCGCTAGAAAACTGATTTCCGAAAAAATGGCAGAATTTTTAAGTGCGATAGCCCACCAATACCGCATTCGAATCATTGAGGAATTACATACAGGCGAACAAAACGTCAATAGTCTACAAGCCATGTTAGGGACAAGTCACTCGGTAGTATCTCAGCATCTATCCATTCTAAGAGCACATAAAGCAGTCAAGCAGCGGAAGGAAGGAAACCAGGTATTCTATCAGTTGGCTCAACCAGAATTAGCAAATTGGCTAGTTCAAGGGCTATTTTACCTTGAGGGCGGATTGCAATCTGATAAAGCCATCCGATCGGCCGTTGATGAAGTAAAGACTATATGGGGTCATACTCCAGATAATCTCTTTAAGGATGGTAGCTCAACCACATAAGGCATCATACGCTAGACATTTAAAAAGCCTAAATTTTTCCAATAATTAGTAAGCAATATGTATTCATCTACTAATATTCAGATCTTGCACAGGAGCATAAGAAATGAAAACATTGACCAAAGAAATGCAAGAAGCTATTACCCCTGAAATTGCATTACATTTATTGCAAGAAGGTAATAAACGATTTGTAAATAACTTGAAAGTTAATCGTAACTTGTTGCAGCAGGCTAATGAAACCTCTGATGGACAACATCCCTTTGCAATCATTTTAAGCTGCATTGATTCACGTACCTCAGTTGAGTTAATTTTTGACCAGGGTTTAGGCGATGTATTTAGCGTACGCATTGCAGGAACTATTATTAATGAAGATATTTTAGGCAGTATGGAGTTTGCTTGCAAAGTATCAGGGGCTAAAATAATAGTGGTTTTGGGTCATTCAAAATGTGGTGCGATAAAAGGGGCATGTGATCATGTAGAAATGGGCAGTTTGACTGCCTTGTTAAGTAAAATACAACCCGCTGTTAGCGCTGAAAAAACCATAATCGAAAACCGCACCTCAAGTAATGAAGAGTTTGTGGAAAAAGTTACAATGATTAATACCCACAGAACTGTGCATGCTGTTATAGAGCGCAGTCCGATTTTAAAAGAGCTTATTGAAACAGGCGAGTGTGGAATTATTGGCGGCCACCATGATATCGCAACAGGTAAAGTGCACTTTTATCAAGATACCAAATTCGGTTTTTTTAAAGCAGCCCCCAATAAGCCCCATCTTTCTGAAAACACCATGGCACTAAGAGCAAAACTTTAGATCCTGTCATACAAAATGAGTGAAGGATATTATATTTTATCATAAAATATCAGCCCCTCTTTGAGGAGTCTTACGTCGGCGCCAGCAGGCGAAATGTGCTGATAATCTTGAGGAATGTGTTGTGTTTTCATTCTGGTTCCGTTTTATTTGTTTTAAATCTAATCATAATAAGATAATTGTAACTCCCCACGTCATCCCGAGTGCAGCGAGGGATCTGCCTGCAGTGGCACAATTTTTAAAGTAGCGATGGATACAAATCGTTCCATTCAGGATTCAATGCATTAATCAAATCCTGCTTCTTTTTTCGAGACCACCCTTTGATTTGTTTTTCTCGCTCAATAGCCATGACGATGCCTGAACAAACTTCAAAATAAACCAGTCGATCCACATTGTATTTTTGGGTAAATCCAGCCACCAGTTTATTTTTGTGTTCATAAACACGGCGTATCAAATCATGGGTAACACCGGTATACAAAACATTATTGTGTTTATTGGTCAGAAGGTAAACGCAAGACTCCGTATGCATATACTATTCCTTGCTCTGTTGGACTGTATTGTTATCTCAGATTCCTGATAACACAGGGATAGTACCAGAAAATATAGATTGGATGGAACTGATAATGCTTAATCCTTGTTTACGGATCGTACTGATAAATCCTCAGATACGAGCAAATTGTTCAGCGCCTTGAGCGGTCCGAAAACCACCGGATATTTTTTGTTTGCATTTCATCATTCGTAAATCACGCTCAGCATCATTATTGGTAAATGGAACTGCCAGATCATGAAGAAACCGTAAAACGTCTTGTTTGTAATGAAATAAACGCCACAAGAGGTTGTGACCTGTCCGTCGAGGTTGTCGACCCTGTTTGCCTTTGCATGGCAATGGCGGCAGCGTTTCATGATACGCCAGCCCATCTCGAATAATCTTCTTGTAGATGTTGGTCAACCGCTTGATGCGAGCAACAGGTATTGCATGATGTTCATTAAAATGACGACAGCGAAGAGCAACACGTAATAGTCGGGTCATAGCCTGTGCCCATGGTTCTTTGTCATGCTCGGTTATTGCTTTTAATTCACGCAAGTGATGCTGGTTGCATAGGGCATGCTCCACACCTCCCAAATTGTAATAACTTTTCCAGTGATCATGAATGACGGTACCTGAAAGGCCATCCAGTAATGATTTTCGTTTTGGAGATATGTGATAATAAGTTGCCGTTTTAGTCGATGCCACATGCAACCATTGTGTTTTTCCGGCCACACGAAACCCTGTTTCATCCAGGTTTTTTACGGCAGCAGTTTTGACTGCAGACAATACCGATTCTTCAAATGATGCCAATGTATCAAAGGCAATCCGGTTATATCCAGTCCGTGTTGCAGTAGCCAGTTGAATTCCGTACAGGTCATAAAACAACTGTTGCAGCCTGTCTTCTGGAATAAAATGCTGATATTGATAATACACGCTCCAACTACGAATAACTTCACCGTATTGGACAGGAGCAAAAACACCTGCAGGAAATGCTGCTGTTATCGTTTTATTACAGCACTCGCAATATTTTACTTCAGCCTGATGTTCCGTGACTTCAATTTTGGGTGGTGGAATATCAAAAACCTGGCGCTTCACAATTCCAATCACCGGCGTTGAAAGTAATGAACCATAACAATCCGGGCATGTTAGCAATACATGGTTTTTGACAATATCTGGTGATTTAATCTGTTTTAACGTTTCGCCCTTGTGGCCTTTTTGGCCACCACTGTTACGTTTCCCATTTTCACGTAGTGATGTCGTATGGGGTAGTTTGCCTAACCCGTCACTTGACGGGGGGCTTTGAGCTGTTGCTGCTATTCTTGTTCAGTCGTTTTTCCAGCTCTGCTATTCATGCAGCTATTTGATCATAACCGCATAATTTTTCAAGTCTTTTTTACATTAATTTAATACGTGCCAGTTGCTGGAGATCCCTCGCTGCACTCGGGATGACGTGGGGAGTTACAGATAATTTTCATCTTCGCTAAATTCAGTCCGCTTAAAATCCACTTTCTCATAGCAACGTATGGCTTGTGCATGATTGGTTTGCGGTCGACGATGATCGCCTGAAATTTGGTAAGAAATTCACCGATAAACTGCTGAATCATTTGCACACCTAATCCTTTGTTGCGTGCCCTATCTTCAGCAATGAAAAGGTCCATACCCGCCAAATGATTTTAGTCAAATCGTTTAAAAAGCGGATTATTATATCGATAAATCCCGGCAGGTAAGTGACTTTTCAAGCAATAATATTGAATGAAACCAACAGGCACATGATTTCTGTATGCAATAAAACCAGGTACTTCTTCATGACCTAAAATTCTTGGTTGGAATTTTTCTTTGATTGCCGCAAATGACCAATTTTTATTTCCTGCATACCATTGATGGATGACGGGCTCCTGAAACCATTGATAAAGCAGTATTAAATCTTCTTCACTCAAAGACTTAAATTTAAAATGGCTCATGTTGGCTATGAATCTCTAACATCAAAGAGTTTTTGAACTGGCCGTGCTGCTCTCAACTTGGGATGCCTGGTAAACTAAGACATTTAAGAATTATATCTTATCTGTGCTTTACAAGACTATTTTTACTAATATGCAAATAAGAGCACGCATATTAACGGACGTAAAAACTCATGGCTGCCTTTCCCTTTAAGCTGATTGAATTAACTCATGTTCTTTCCCCTGAAATTCCTTCCTGGGAAGGTGAT
Organism: Legionella oakridgensis ATCC 33761 = DSM 21215; assembly: GCF_000512355.1. Classification (NCBI taxonomy): domain Bacteria; kingdom Pseudomonadati; phylum Pseudomonadota; class Gammaproteobacteria; order Legionellales; family Legionellaceae; genus Legionella; species Legionella oakridgensis. Next base: position 2,359,279 of record NZ_CP004006.1, read on the forward strand.
TGTGGTTTTGAGCATCAGCAAATTCTGGATTATTCCAATTGCACAACGGCTGTAAAATTCCATGTGCAAGCCATCCATATGCAAGCCGGCATTGGTACACATATGGATGCGCCCGCGCATTGTATTCCTGGTGGAAAAACAATTGATGAGTTTGTACTGGATGAATTACTGGCGCCTTGTATCCTCATAGATGCCTCATCACTGGCTCATGAACGCTGGTTGCTATCCTCGGAAGACATTTATCAATTTGAACGCCACTATGGCAAAATCGCCGCAGGCTCTTTTGTGATTATACATACAGGGTGGAATAAATATTGGCACCACCCCTTGCACTATCGTAATCATTGGCACTTTCCCTCCATTTCACAAAATGCCGCACTGACGTTGTTAGAGCGCGATATTGCGGGGTTAGGTATTGACACCTTATCCCCAGATATACCCACCAGCGGTTATCCAGTGCATCAAATTATTTTAGGTGCGGGGAAATATATTGTGGAAAACATAGCCAATGCACATATTTTACCACCTCTTGGCGCTTATACACTTTGCCTACCCATACGCACAAAAGGCGGTACGGAAGCTCCCATACGCTTAATTGGATTAATTCATCATGTGGAATGAAATTTTAAATAGATTAGATGAAAATAAAACTCCTGCGGCGGCAGCGTCTTTATGGGATGCTGATCAAAATTCGCTACAAAAAATTAACCACGGCATTAATTTAGTGTATCGTTTTAAACGCCACCAGCAAGGTTATTATCTTCGCCTTACCCATGAAACATTACGAAGCGTTGCAGAGCTTAACGCAGCACTTGCTTACCTCAATCATTTGTTTGTAGCAAATGTACCTGTTTGTGAACCTATTCCCTCGCAACGGGGTGCATGGATTGAAAAAATCCAGCAAGAGCAAGATTGTTTTCTCGCACAAGTGTGTCGAGAAGTCCCTGGTAAAGCGATTGATTTTGATTCAAAGAATTTAGTGCTTTACCGGCGGTGGGGAGAAGTTTTGGCGCAATTGCATCAGGCAGCCTCTTATTATCATCCCAAAGCACATTGTTACACCAGCTGGCAAGATTCACTACAAGAGCTTGAAGCTTACATTGACAAAGAATCTTTGGTTATACAACAAGTATTTGCAGAGGTGAAACTATTTTTCACTCACAAACCCATAGCAAAACATAATTACGGTTTAACGCATGGTGATCATCGTGAAGCCAATGTGTTAACTGACGGTCGCCACATTCACATCATTGATTTTGACTTACCAAGTTTTAACTGGTTTATGGAAGATGTCTGTCGACCTTTCTTTCATCCAATCGTCTATGATGAAGTAAACTGGCAAGACAAAATCAGACCTTATCTTGAAGGATATTTTTCGGTGATGCCCAAAAACAGTCTTGATATGGATTCTTTGAGCAAGCAAATCCAATTGAAGTGCCTGGAGATTTATTTATGGACTAAAAACAATTGGAATAGTGATATTGCACCAGGTGGAAACAAGACGAACCTATGGCTCGAACGCGTTCATGAAAAGCTGGTAAACACCAGCTGGATTGCAAAACTTCCAACCTTTTAATGAGTGTAAAGTCAAGCCTTATTTAATTATTAGCCGCCAAACGTTTGCTTGGGAAATGTTCTATAAAATTTATTTAATAGCTCGGAATGAGTCGGTGTAACTAGTTCTTTCTGATGTGCAAGCGTCATTAACCGTTCATTAAGATAATAAATTTCAGTTTGTTTATTGTTTTCAACGTCTTTATACATAGAAGAATAATTATCTGCAGTTCCTTCAATAACATCGATAACCTTACAAAACAAATCATCCGCCGACATATTCACTCCATAAGCACAAAGGACTTGAGCCGCTTCGGAAGTTAATTGTTTTAATATCTTCTGATGAGACAGCAACGCCCCATTCTTGCATCCCAATAATGCTGTTAATAAATTGATGCTGCAATTGATTGCAAATTTTTCCCACAAAATAGGCTGGATATTGTCCAGCCATTGATAAGGAAGTGCTGCAGCAGCAAACGCCGCACAAATGGTCTTTGTTTCGTTAGGGGTAAACTTGCCAATGCCTTGACCTAAATAAAATTTGCCATTTAAAAACGCTCTGACGGTAAATGCTTTTTCCAGGTAAGCCCCTACGGTACTGACCCCAGAAATAACACGTAATTGCGGCAGATGCTTTTTAATTTCATTTAAAACGCCTAACCCATTGTGGATTAAAAGGATTATGCTTTTTGCATTTAAATTGTTTTTCAAGCGTATTAAAAGATTGGTTATGTCATACACCTTGACACAACAAAGCAAATAATGAATAGGTTGACTACCAAGATCATCGAGAGTAACGGCTTGAGGATGGGCTGTAACAACACGTTCATCCTTAAGAATCGTTAACCCGGAATTTTGATATGAAGCGAATTGCGCTTCATTTTTAAATTAAACGGACTCCCAAACCTTGTTGCTGAAAACTGCCTGCAATCAAGCTGCCGAGGGCACCAACCCCCGCGATATGCCAGACTAATTTATTTTCAGTAACATTTTCTTTCATTGGGGAACTCCGTCATTTTACGGCAGCAATATAATCCTGTATCACCGTTGCAGCAACAGATCATTGCTTTTGTTGCATGTCTTGCAAAAGAGATTTTTTTATCATGGTAAGCGTTCATCAGAAAAATAATGGCCCTGCTTGCGACAGTACAAGCTTCATACCCATTCTTTAGTTATTTTAATATATAATTAACGTACGAATTCAATTCCAGCAAACAGCCTAGATTGGGCTCACCCTATTGTTCGCGATTGGTTTATTGATAAATTTTCCTTACCAACAGAACCACAGACACAAGGGTGGCCTCCTATCCTTGCCGGCAAAAGCACTTTAGTTTCTGCGCCTACTGGTTCAGGCAAAACGTTGGCTGCTTTTCTTATTTGCCTTGATCAGTTGATACGGCAATCTTTGGCCGGCACTCTTTCGCCGAAGACTCAAGTTCTGTACATATCTCCGAGAAGAGTCGCGCGATGCTTGGTGAGGTTAAAACCATCATTGTTGATGAAATACACGCCCTTGCAGACAATAAACGTGGTGCTCATTTAACGTTGTCATTGGAAAGATTGTATGCACTAACCAAAATTCCCCCGTTAGAATTGGTTTATCTGCTACTCAAAAACCACTGGAGTTGGTGGAAGATTTCTTAGCGGCACTCACCGGCCTCTGCCTGAGATCATTCATATTGGCCATAACCACTCTATCGAACTGACCATCGAGGTACCGCAGTATCCGCTCACGTCTGTTGCTTCTAATAACTTATGGGATGACATTTATGACCGTTTGGCTGTCTTAGCCCAGCAAAAACCGCCGATGGTTTTGATAATCTTCGCTCATTAGTTGACCCACGTCGCCGTTTACGTAAACGAGGGCATTATCTCACGGCGATGGGCCACTGGTCGCTATTATCCATCAAGAAATCGGTTGAACCAGCTCGGCAGTTGGAAGCCACGTGTTGGATGCTTCTTAAACGCTATGGTGTATGTTTTCGGGAATTATTGGCCCGAGAAAAAACATTCCAAGTTGGCAAACCTTGTTAAGGAACTTTCGCTTATTGGAAGAGCGTGGAGAAATCAGAGGAGGGCGCTTCATCCAAAGCTTCACAGGAGAACAATTCGCCCTTCCTTATGCCGTTGACTCTTTACGAGCTATGAAAAAAACAACATCAGAAGAAACATTTACCATCACTATTTCTGCTGCCGATCCATTAAATCTTGCCAGCATTATATTAGCCGGCGAACGCATCCCGACATTGTCTGGAAAACAAGTGTTATTCCAACATGGTGCTTTACAAGCTTTTTCTTCATAAACCAACATCATGTATGCCACCTGGACGATTGCAAACACCGGCTAGTAATTAACCTACTTATGTTAGAATAAAGCCTCCAATGAGATTAGTAACCCAGTATGAAGCATAATCAAACCACTAAAAATCGCGGGGCTCTCAGCAATCCGGAAGGCCGATTTGAACCATTGACCTATGAACAGGTTGATGATGGTTGGGATCGAGAGGAGGAAACATTACCGCCTTTGGAAACCTGTCTTTTACCTGAGACTGCAAAAACCATTATTAGCCGCAATGATTCTCCTGATCTAGGATTTGAGCAATCGATCAATCCTTATCGAGGCTGCGAACACGGGTGTATTTATTGTTATGCGAGACCAAGTCATTCTTATGTCAACTTATCCGCAGGCCTTGATTTTGAAACCAAAATTTTTTACAAAGTCGACGCTGCCAGGATTTTAGAAAGGGAATTGAACAAAGCTCGATACGTATGTAAGCCCATTGTTTTAGGGGCTAACACAGATCCTTACCAACCAGCAGAAGCAACGCTTAAAATAACCCGCTCCCTATTGGAGGTATTAAAAGATCATCAACATCCTGTCATTCTTATTACTAAAAATACACTGATTGAACGCGATCTTGATTTATTAGCACCTATGGCAAAAAATAATCTTGCAAAAGTCGCCATCAGTGTCACAACACTTTCAACGCAATTAAAGCGTATCATGGAACCACGCACAAGCGCTCCCGCTGGGCGACTAAGAGTCATCAAACATTTAGCAAACCATCAAATTCCGGTACGTGTCATGGTTGCTCCGATTATTCCCATGGTTAATGATATGGAAATGGAAAAAATATTACTCGCAGCAAGTCAAGCAGGTGCGAGTCATGCCAGCTATGTTCTAATCCGATTACCTTATGAAGTAAAAGATTTATTTCAAGAATGGCTGACAAAACATTTTCCACAGCGGGCAGAACATATCATGAGCCTAATTCGTCAAATGCGTGGAGGCAAAGACTACGATGCCCAATTTGGCAGCCGCATGCGCGGTGAAGGAGCGTTTGCCAATTTACTAGCCACAAGATTTCGGCTTGCCTGTAAACGTTTTAATTTAAATAATGCGCCCTCTCCAGAGCTGGATTTAAAAAAATTTAGAAAAAAAGACAACACAGACTTTAAGCAATCAAGCTTATTGGATGAAATGACTGGATAAGACGGAAAAATATTCAGTCTTCACGGAAAGCCCGATTAAAACTTTTAAGAATAGGCGCCGTAAAGTATTCCCACGGCGTGGCTTTTTTAGTAATAATCATCACTTCCGCTGGCATACCAGGGTAAAGTATTTGCTGATTTAATTTTTTAATTCCTGAGCAGGAATTTCCACCTGAACATCAAAATACGGTTTATTAGTCTGAGAATCCAATAGCACATCAGCAGACACATGAATGACTTGGCCTAACAAGGTGGGAGTATTACGTCGGCTTAAACCACTTAAAGTGACTTTGGCCAGTAAACCTCTTTGAACAACATCAATGTCCAATGGATTCAACTTGGCTTCAATGATTAAAGCCTCATGAGTAGGTACAATATCCATAATAGGTTCACCTGGTTTAATCACTCCTCCTACGGTGTGCACTTTTAGATTAATGACCGTACCAGTGATAGGTGAACGTATTTCTGTACGAATCAAGGTATCACTACTGGCTTTCATGCGCTCATAGGCTTCGTTTAATTTTTTTTGAGTTTCACGCAGTTCCGCTAGTAGTTCTTTTCGTTGCTTATCGGTCATTGCAATAATTTCCAGTTTGGTTTCACCTATTTTTTGTTCAAGTTCCGCAATGGCTGATTGAGCTTCTCCCTGTTTTCCTGCTAAATTGGCTGCCTCTCGCTGTAGAGCAAGGAGACGCGATTGTTTAATGAGTTTTTTGGTCGCTAGAATTCTGACGTCTTTCAATTCTTGATTGATGTAGCCGAATTGCTCCTGATTGGCCATTAATTGTGCTTGTTTCCCACGGATTTGCTCTTGTAATTGCCCAATGCGCTGTTTGTAAATATTCACAGTGTCATTGAAATTTTTTTGGTTCGACATGAAAATGGCTTGCTGTAATTTGATAATTTCCTGGGCTTTGATATCGTTTGTATGCAATAAAACTGGGGGAAACTGAATGGATTTTTCTTGATCAATTTCTGCATAAAGCCGTGCTTGGACACCCAATAATTCCCAATAGTCATTTTGATTAATTTGAGCCGCAGCTTTGGCTTGAATGTCATCCAATTTAATTAATAAATCCGATTCTTTTATAGTACTTCCATCTTTAACATACAATTTTTTTATGATACCACCTTCCCAGTGTTGGATGACTCGTCTATTCCCCGCCACAATGACTTTTCCTGGCGCAATGGCTGCACTTTCTAAAGGAGCCAGTGTCGCCCACATCAGAAAACCACCAAAAAAAATAAAAATAACTAAAAAGCTGTAGAAAATAATTTTTTTATATTGGGAGCGTGGTTTATCAACATTTATCGTATGATCTCCGCATAAAGTCCGAATCTTTCCATGTGGCCGTCACGCATGACCAGGACCTTATTACAATGTTTCATCAGCATGGGACGCTGAGAGACGACAATGATTGTGATACCGGATTTTTGGGCATTTTTATAGATTAATTCAAGAGCAGCCAAACCCTCCTGATCCAAGTTACTTTCAGGCTCATCAAGGACAACCAGTGCAGGGGAACCATAAAAGGCGCGGGCGAGAGCGATTCGTTGGGCTTGTCCTCCTGATAAATGATAACGACTAGTATCAGTATCATACCCATGGCTAAGATGCAAAATCATATCATGCACTCCAACAAATTGAGCAGCGGAAATGATTTTGGCATCTTCAATTTTATCCATACGAGCTATATTTTCTTTAACGCTTCCCTTAAATAATAGTGTGTCTTGTGGTAAATACCCCACGTGATTGCCTATATCTTGTCTATTCCAAGTATAAATATTAGCGCCATCCAAACGAACCGTACCATTGGTGGGAGGCCATATACCGACTAATAATCGGGCTAATGTGGACTTACCAGAACCGGATGGTCCAATAATACCCAAACTTTCACCCGGCATTAGGGTAAATTGCACGCCTTGAATGACTGGTTTTTTTGCTCCTGCCGGAATATACAATAGGTTATTTACATCAATTCGGCCTTGTGGTTTTGGTAATAAAATCTCGGGGGGTCTGGTTTCTGGTTGACTCAGATAATGTTGTAGACGTCGATAGGCCTGCAAAGCATTGATGGCTTGTTTCCAGGCACCAATCGCTTGTTCTGCCGGCGCTAGAGCACGCCCCATGATAATGGATGCCGCCAGCATTGCACCGCTCGTCAGCTCACCATTAATGACATAATAGGCGCCTACACCAAGAATTAAAATCTGCAGGATCAAACGAATGGATTTGGAAAAACTAAGTACTATTCCTGAACGATCGCTTGCTGTGCATTGCATGGCCAGAACAGCCTCATTATTGTGCAACCATTTACTGACAATGGGCGACATCATCCCCATCGCTTGGATGCATTCAGCTTGTCTGATGCTATTGCTGATGGATTCTTGATTATTCATATGTAGGGTATTGGCTTGTTCTAAGGGTTTGCGTGATACCTTTTCATTCAGGATGGCAAGAGATAATAAAACTATGGCGCCCAGGGTAGCAATGATCCCCAAGGGAAAAGACAATAAAAAAATAACAATAAGAAAAATAATGATCCAGGGTGCGTCAAAAAAAGCATAAATACTAGGACTGCTTAAAAATTGTCTGAGAGTAGTGATGTCTGCCAGAGACTGTGCAGCGTAAGAACCTCCCAAGAGGGTATGATCAAGGCTTTTCGCCAAGGCTATAGGACTTAATTTGTTGTCAATCCACCAACTGACTCGCGTTAATACTTGCGCACGCGCAATGTCTAATATGCCATAGACTATGATCGCCAGAATGGCGATGATTGTTAAATAAACAAGAGTATCACTGCTCTGACTGGGTAAGACACGATCAAAAACTTGTAACATGTAAATAGGTGCTGTCAACATCAAGAGATTAACGAGGCAACTAAATCCTATGGCGTATCCAAATGCACTGTAACTTGCATTTAATAATTCCCCCAGTGTTTTCTTGTTTTCATTCATAAATAATTTGATGTCTTTTATGCATCGCTACTTGTTTATTAGTTTAGCCTGTAACTGAATTTTATCCATATTGCGCATGTGAAGCCTGACCACTCCAATAGATTTCCGCTTTCGCGGCATGACACTTATTTTTAGATCATGATTTACCCGTTTAGATATTATTTTGTCAGTGCATCACTTCTATCAAAATTAAAGAATATCATTTCAATAACCAGTGATTAATCATAGCCAGACTATCTACATCAAGGGTACCTGCAGCCTGTTTTAACAACAAAAGATCGAGTAAATAATTGTAAACGTATTCAGCATATTGTTTTTGCGCACTGAACAATTGGCCTTGAATTTGTAAAATTTCAGTGATGGTTAACTCACCCGCGCGATACGCTTCTTGAGCGCTATTTAAAGCCATGGTATTTGAGTGCAGCGCTAATCGCACATTGTTTACTCGCAAAATGCCAGTCTCAATGGACGTAAATGATTTCCTCGTATCCGCCATGGCTTGCAAATATTGTTTATTCATATCGGCATAGGCCTGTTGAACATTGGCAGCTGCTGCTCTCACTTGAGCAACCGTCAGTCCTCCTTGAAACACATTCCAATTAGCACTTAAACCACCATGCGTGCCTTGCTATTCATGGTATTGGTTAAGATAGGGTTAGGTACGGTTGCATCGCTTAAATCACTATTAGCAGTTATATTAGGTAAAAAACCACCTTCGGTAGCATACATCGCTTCACGGGCAACAAAAATATTTAAACGCGCAGCACGTAAAGATAAATTTTGTTTATTGGCCGTGGTTAACCAGACGTCCAGTTGATTTGGATTGGGATGAATTAAAGGGAAATCTTTTTTTAAGTGCGCAAAACTCTCGTAAACGATGCTCGTAATCTGGCTTAATGTTTGTCTTGCAAGATAAAGATTGAGTTGCGCTGAATATAATTCGGAGTTGATTAAGTCATAAGCTCCTTTCGCTTGTTCAAGATCCGTAATGGTTGCTTCATTATGCTTAAAGAGCGTTTTAGTCGCCGTCAATTGCTCAGAAATGTATTTTTTTGTATTTCGGTAAAGCTCAGTAAATCGCGAGCCCGCAATACGTCAAAAAAAGCTGTTGCTGTACGTATCATTAAATCCTGTTGTTGTGCACATAAAGTCGCATAAGCCGATTGTACAGAATATTTTGCTTGTGCCAGCTGTTTAAATTGGGTGAAATTAAAGATGGTTTGACTTGCAAGAAGCCCTCCACGATCGGTATTAAAATTTCCTCCAGGGTAAAAACTGTTACTTCTGTATTCTCGGTCTAAATCTGCATTGAGCGTAATTTGTGGAAGTAAAGCGGAGAATTTTTCAGGCAAGATCTGTATTTGCGCTTTGTAGATGGCAAGCTGCGCCTGATAGGTAGGATCATTTCTGGCAGCATCGGCAAAACAATTTAATAAATCAACTGGCTTTTGGGAAAAGCCGAATTGAGAAAATGCCAAAAAAATCAAAAATGATAAAGCGCGCACGTCCCAAACAATCCCTCAGAGCATTTTTTCAATAGTAGCATGTACCTAGTCAGTGAAACACTCCAATGATAGCAGAATTTTGTTTTCAATTAAGAAGTTACTTGGCTATAAACATGATGGACTAAAAACAGGAAACATCGTCTCCCACTCCCGAGAGACGACGATTAGTATCAAAAAATAACGTTATCTTGATTCAGATCATCTGCATTAACACCAAGCAGCGTGATGGTTTGATTATTAAGAGCACTCAAGTCGATTACCGCGTCACCTTGCGCATTATTGTATATGTCAACCTGATCATTGGTGGTCCAAAAGCGAGACAAATCGACGGTGTCTTGTGTTGGATTGAATCCGTCAATGACATTCTGGCTTCCCCAACTCCAGGTAAAATTAAAAACATCTTGCACGGCATCAGAAGCCACTAAATTGGTGCTATTGACTGGATGAGAGATAACATCCGTCACTGTCCCAGTGTCCGGTGGATCCGTATGATCTGAAGGAGGGATAGAATGACCAGTAAGCGCCTGATCGATTGTTCCTGCCACTCCCACAATATTTTTCGCAGATAATTCAGCGCTGCTGACTCCCTGAATAGTAATGGTTTGATTATTTAACTGACTTAAATCAATCACTGCATTTCCCTGCGGATTATCGTAAATACTAAATTGAGAGTAGCTACTCCAGAAAGATTTTAAATCAATCACATCTTGACCAACATCGAAATTATTAATGGTTTCTGCTGCTCCCCATTTCCAGGTAAATACATAACTATCACCAGAACCAGTCGTATCTTCAGGTGGGATTGCGTCATTTTCCGAAGGCGGAGATGGGTCAGTCGGTTCATTGGCTGGAGGATTATTGGGTTCATTATGGATGCCCATGGTTCCAGTCACACCAATAAAATTGGCACTTGATAATTGCTGGACTGACACATCTGCCAAAGTAATCGTTTGATTATTTAGGGTTGTTAAGTCGATAACGGCATCCCCATTGGCATTATCATAGAATTGAATCCGATCAAAACTGGTCCAAAAATTTTGTAAGTCAATTTTATCTTCCGTGGCATCAAATCCCTGAATCACATCGCGAGCCCCCCAATTCCAGGTATAAGCAAAAACATCACCATCCATGGTACCTTGTTGGTTATTATTATCACCGCCATCTGCAGGATTGTCGTTGCCAGTATTTGCATCGCCTGGATCAACAACAGGAGGCGTATGATCGGAATTGATACCAAAATGGACTTGGGCAAAATCAGTGGGTGCTTTTATGAAATGAAAAGGACTTAATTCATCCAGCTCAATACCTGCCAGTATAATTCGTTGATTGTTACCAATAACGTCAATCACCGCTGAGCCATTTTCTTCATATAGAGCCAAATTGTTACTGGCAAAAGCATAATTTAAATCAATTAAATCATGCTGAAGATTGAAATTTTCAATGATGGTATCCCCACTCCCCGCATTCCACATAATTTTATAAGGCCCAGATACAAATTGATTGGCGCTGATTTGACTGGCATCCACATTATTTAATGTGACCGTCTGCCCATTGGGAAAATGAATAACAGCATTGTTATTTAACGCTGTGATGCTTAAATCAGCGAAGGTAAGTCCTGGAAATTTTGTAAGGGAGATGACATCGCGGGCAATATCAAAATCTTGAATTACATCGTTGCCGGTAATATTTTGAGCAATAATAATCTTATCATTTCCTCCCCCTGTTTCATACTCGTTATGACCGCCTTCGCCCATGAAGGTTTCACTGTAATCACTGCCGACAAGAAAATCATCACCATTGGTACCAAATGGTGTATGGTAGCCTCCGAACTTGTCCATATAAAATAGGATATTGGTACCATATTCATCACTGCTGGCAATATTATGAAGCAATAATTGCGCTACACCTCCAGGTCCCTGCAAGTGCGCGCTGGCTAAAATACCAGACATGGTTACAGTCGCTATATGCGCCTCACCAAAACGCGTATAGGTAAATTCATGCCCTAAAAAATCATCGATGGTTTTCCCGGCTTGATTTAAATATTGATTAATAACGCCCATATTCATGGCAAATGCTTCACGAATCGCTAACTCCTGAACATTGGTCATGAATTCTTCTTTACTGTCTACCCCATTTTTACCAGTCCATGTTCCTTGCCATTCATTTGTTGCTGTCGTTCCATAATAACCGGTGGGGGCTGGCGAATAATATCCCAAATCAATCAGTAGGGGTTCTCCAAATTGATATTTACCTAAAAAACCTAGTGTGTTATGCACATGGTATTGCAGCTCAGCCAAATCATTCGGATCACTCAAGTTAACGCTATTGGGGTCGACATTACCGCGATTAGGATCAAAAACTTGAAGATATTGCATCCAGGAAGTTGTTTGTGTTTGAGTCGTATCGATTCCAGACTCAAATGCGCCCAGAGCCGTTAGAAATTGTTCAAAATCACTGTTACTCATCATGCACCTCGCTCATTGTTAATCCGTCCTAGCTGGACGAAGATTCCTGTGATTGAGATACATCCGGTGTATTGATTTTCTCCTTTGTTTAAATGCTTTTTTCACTATGGATATTCATTACCATGATTTTTATAAAATCAGTCATCTTTAATATTGAAATGCATGGTTTTTACTTGATAAATCACCATTAGGAAGAAGCTGTAATAAGTATAGATGAGGGGTAAAATAGATAGCAATTATTATACAGAAAGTTTACAATTTAACTTATTTTGCTCATAGAAAAATCGTTCCCCTTTGATTTTCTTTACGTTTTTTTACCCTCATGTGCTCAGTAGCTTTTTGAAAGCTAAGCAATTAAATGTTTATTACCGTTTTGATGACGTGCTCATTATTTTTTAGTTTGTAAGTCATTTATTTTTTATACAAGATGCAAATGTTCATGACCAGACATAATGGTCTAAAAATCATGGTCGTTCCCAATAATCAGGCCAGACACTGAAACTGCATAACGGCTTGTCGTTTTTTAGCAACGTATAGGCAGGCTCATCCGGATAATCATTCATCCTAATCTTATAAATATTATCCTCATTATCATCATTAATATAAGGGTATGCTGGATCTTTGGTTTTATACCAGACTATTTTTGTTGTTAATTCAGCTGGGTAATTATGGTTCATATGTTTCCTTTATTATGGTTTAAATAGCAATCCTGCGTTCATACGACTTAGTATACCTGTAGGTTCAGGTCGATGATGGAAAAATAAAGTAACGCACTCGACACCAAATCGTCCGCTCACTTGTTTATTACTTTCCATTGCTTTCTTCGTAATTAAATCCAGTAACTTTTGTTCATCCATATCAGGATGCCTGGCTCTAAATTTATCATATTGCTCGGCAGCAGAGATGGCTCGCCCCGTTTGACCATCATTTGCTCTAAGCTCATCAGCAGTTTTGGTATCCGTCATTCTTGCTCTGGTTTCTTCCCTAAATATTGGCCTTGCAACAACACAGCAAGCCGCACGAAAGATATCGATAGGGATATTTTCCGGGCGCAAATGATCAAACTCTCCACTTCTTACCAGAGTTTCAAAATTGTGCTTGGCAGCATCATGTGCAGCACGAAGTTCATCAGAATTACAGGTGAGGCCCGATGTTTTTTGCGCAAGACCTTCATGTAAGGATGAGCTCACAATTTTTAGTTCACTCTCTATGAGATTTCCAACGACCAGCTTAAACCTGGACACTTGCCTACCTATCGTGTCAGCAGCCGATGAAAAAACTGCCTACACGTCTCTTTGCCGGCACTAGAAGCTAGAAGCCCTTGTATCTTATTCGATGATGAACTCATATTGATCACCCTTTAAACTATCCAACGATATTGAGTAACTTTCTGGTTCTTGATACTTGCTTTTTTGATTATAGTAAATCCAAATTGATTAAATCAAATGCAAAAATTGGGCTTAAAAATTTAACTTTTCAAGTAACTGCAGTGAAATATTCGTTATAGGATTCATACACATCGTTTCAATTAATTCGCCAGAAGCATGGCCCAGAATAAACCGTTACCGCAGGAAAGAAGGGGTTAATTTATATCTTGAAACTAAACAGGCAGATTATGTTTGCCGCCGATGCAAAATATCTCGCTCAACAGGTAAGTACCACAGATAATTGAAAGAAGGAGAAAAAAGGCTATGTGATTAAAGTAAATGGTCTTAAACTTCTCTTAAGTGCCGGGTCGGTTCATTGATGGTGTTTGCACTTGCTCGTCGAACTCACCTCGCTGCCAATTGTCCCTAAATCCATTGATATCCATTATCTCTCTGTCACCACGCATTACCGTATAAGCCGACCTATCTGGATAATCATTAATACGCATTCTCAGTGTTTCTCCTTGTAACGTTGCCCGATAGGGAAACTCAACATCATTGGTTCTTTTCCAAAATATAGGTTCTTTCAACAAGGCTTCCAATATACCCTCTTTAACAGCGGTGGCTAACGTTCTTACAAAAAATCTGGCTCCGGCATACATATTCAGTTCCTTTAAAATTTAGGGGCGGTTGACATACACTTCAATCTTTCATGCTCTTTAATATGAAACGATCAGAGAGTTTTAATGACAATTAATAAACAATTGTCATTAAAATATACATTCATAATGTAATATGAGAAATAATCCAAAACAATCAAATTGCATCAATAAATCATGACCCGTAACTTTTGAAAGCTGCAATAAAGATTCTTTAAACATTGAATTCAAGGAAATAATTAAATTGGTCTATAATTGAGATAAAAAATTAAAATGCTGGCTAAAAAATGAAAAAAAGCTTTTATGTTATTTTAATTTTCTTTACAAATTGTCTTGCAGCGAATGCTACCATCAAAATCGGTACACCTATTTATGACCCTCCTTACGCAGTATATGGCAAAATTAGCGGCGTTTCAGGCGCAGATATTAATTTAATGAATATCATATGCAATCGCCTCGGGTGGGATTGTGAATATGTGCCTATGAAATATGACCAGTTACTCTCCGCTTTGGATGAAAATAAAATTGATTTTGCGATAGGTGCTTTGATTATCCCCGAAGAGAAACAAAATAAATATATTTACACCTTACCTTATATGATTTCTCAGGCGGGGTTTTTAACCATGACCACCAGCCCCATTCATAGCATAAAGAGTTGCAAAATAAGCGTGTAGGGGTATTACAAGGTCGAGGGTACCATAATTATCTATATCAAAATTTCTTAGATAAATTTACCATCATAACCTATAAGAATCCGCGTAAATTATTAACTGACCTAAGAAATGGAACAGTAGATGCCATATTTGCAAATTACTTATCCGTTTTATACTTAGAACATCAATATCCAACGTATATTAAAGCATTGAGAGAACCTATTAATGTAGGCAATGGACTTGGCATTGCGGCTTTGCCAGATAATCAAAGGCAAGTCGACCAAATTAACAATATAATATTACAGCTGGAGTCTGATGGCACTTTTATTAAATTGTATAATTATAATTTTGAATTTATTGATTGACTCTTCGTATGTAAAAAGATTTGTGAAGTTGAATCAATTAATTATGAACCTGAACACCCTATTTTTATCTACCGATCTCTTATCACTGTTCCGTAGGTTTATTACAAAATCCCTGTGGGGCAATGCCCAATGCGCTATTAAATTTACTGGACATATTTTGAAAAGCAATTAAGGCCGTTAATTCAATCATTGTTTTCTCATCAAAGTAATGTCTTAAATGATTAAAACACTCATCATCAATCTCCTGATTTACTTGCGTCATTTGCTCCGCATAATGCAATGCCGCCTTTTCCAAATCGGTCAATAAAGAGGACTCTCGCCACTGTGCAAGTGCCTGAATTTTTGCATTTGTATGGGCACGCTTAACAAATAAAGCCGAATTCATATCAACACAAAATCGACACCCGTTCATTTGTGCCACTCGCACACTGATTAAGGAACGAAGTTCGGGAGACAGCGGTGATTTTTTGCGATCCAGTACGCCATAAACGCTGGCGACTGCAATAAATAATCTGGGGATAACCGCCCAAACCCGCGCCGGTTCGAGATATGCTCCATATTTTCTTTTTTGATTCCAGAAAAAAGGTTTTAAATACCAGGGAATGGTTCGTATTGTTTCCTGTGATAAGCGCATTAACAGAGTCCTTTTGTCGTTTGAACATAAAATTGGTAAAGCCTTATCAACGCCGTCATCGCCACCAACGCACTAAATACGGCCGCGAGAAAACCAAACACCGTTGGCCATAACATCATGGCTATAAAAAATAAAAATGCTTCAGCACGCTCCATGATTCCCGGGCTATAGTGGAATCCCTTATGAGAATGATTTTCAGTAAAAATACCGACGACAAGAAAACTGGTGATGCATAAAAGCATGCTGCCCAACATCAGCATACCCCACAAACTTCGTGATATGGGGTCAATACTCCACAAGGCAAAAACCACCACAAACTCCACCACACGATCCATCATAATATCCAACACGCTTCCCCAAGCACTGGTTTGCTGGCTAAAGCGTGCAATAGTGCCATCGAGTGTATCGCAATAACCCGATAATAAAAGCAAACCTATCGCCAGAATAATATGATTAAACCATAAGGCGGGTAAAACCAGGATGCCCACTATACCAGATAAACAGGTCATGGAATTCGGTGAAATACGATGTTGTAACCACGTGGCTGGCGGATCAACTAAAAGCGCTTGATAATAATAACGCATTCCTTGTTCAATCATTTTTCACCTTATTTTTAAGAGTAAGCGCACAAAGCAGCGCACCCATTTTGAAAATAGTTTTGGCTTATAATATTCACCGGCAACCTGCTTGCTAAGCTCACTGAATGTTGGATAAGGAACCACTGTGTCTGTAAAAAAACGCAATGTTTTTTTTGTACGAATGGCAATCACCCATGGCAAAAGCAATTCCCCGGCATTTGCCCCTACTATTGTAATACCAAGAATTCGCCCTTTATGATCGCTCACGGCCTTGATAAGACCGTCAGACGCATGCTCCGCCTGTGCACGGTCATTACCTGCAAAAGGAAATGTCGTTATCTGAGTATTGCTACGCATTGCCGCTTCTTTGGAGGTTATCCCTACATGAGCTAACTCTGGTGAAGTATAAGTTATCCAAGGCACTGCCCGATAATCAATTTTAGCAGGCAACCAAAATAAAATATTGCGCAAAATAATACTGCTATGATAACTGGCAATATGAGTAAATTGAAAATCTCCCACCACATCACCCATCGCATAAATGTTTTTATTGGTTGTTCTTAAACGTCTATCCACCTCAATGCCTTTATGGGAATAACGAACATCAGCCTTATCCAGGCACAAATGCTTAACATTCGCCCCCCTTCCTGCAGCCACCAACAAATGACTGCCTTGTATGCTAAAGCATGTCTCCCCTTTTTTACATGAACGGTAATCTGCTCTTTGTCCGTTTGCTCTACTTTTTGTACCTCGCTTTTTTCATGCAAGACCATACCCATACGCTTAAATTGCTCACGCAGAATTGCAACACAATCCTTATCGTCATGTGGCAGGATGGTTGCTGCTTCCAGGAGCGTCACTTGACTGCCTAACATCAAAAACGCTTGTGCCAGCTCGCAGCCAATGGGACCACCGCCAATAACGATTAAATGAGCTGGCAAATGGTTTAAATTAAAAATGGTTTCATTAGTTTCATAAATAATTTTATCCAATCCAATAATGGGGGGAATAAAGGGCGATGAACCTGTTGCTATTACAAAATATTTTGCGTGAATAAAGTAATCATTTGCTTGCAGGACATTCGGTCCAATAAATTTTCCAGATGCTTTAATTACTTGTACCCCTAACGATTCAAAGCGTTCTACCGAATCATGTTTGCCAATGGTTGCCACCACCGTACGTACATGCTCCATAACCTTAGAAAAATCCACTTCTAAAGCATCAGTCTGGATATCAACGTAATTAGTATGCTTGGTGTGATAAACCGATTTGGCCGCTGCCAATAAAGATTTGGAAGGGATACATCCATAATTTAAACAATCACCACCCATTTTATCCGACTCTACTAATACGACCTTGGCACCAAGCTGTGCTGCACCAGAAGCAAGACTTAACCCCCCGGACCCAGCACCCAAAATGGCAATATCACAATGGATCACTTGCTTCATGATTTATGCTCTTGCTTTTTAAATTGCTTATACAAAACTGGCAGTAATAACAAAAATGCCAAAGCCATCATGGGCAGTAGGATTTTTGGATCATAGATAAGAGAAAAATCGGGTTTTTGATGCGTATCAATCAGATGGCCTATCCCATCCCCCACCATGACGTATACAAGACTTCCAGGGAGAATGCCAAGACAGGTTGCTAACACAAAAGAGCGCTTAGATATCCCTAACAAGGCCGGAACAATATTAAGAATCCAAAATGGAAATAAGGGAATTAGACGCAAAAATAATAAATAAGAAAATGCATTTTCTTGGAATCCTTTTTCCATGACTTTAATCCATTGACTGGTTTTATTGGCAATCCACTCGCGCAGCGCTAAATCCACCGCTAAAAAAACAATCAATGCTCCGATGGTCGCACTAATGACAACTGCAAGTAAACCTAGAACCGGACCAAACAAAAACCCGGCAGTCATCGTTAAAATGGTAGCACCAGGAACCGAAATAGCCACTAAAACAATATAAATAACCATGAAACTCAAAAAAACCTGCATAAAATTCTTTTCCATCCAGGCCAGCAGAATTTCACGATGCAATTTCAAATTTTCAAACGATAAATAACGATACAAGCGAAAATAAAAAACAAACCAAGTAAAATCATTAAAAAACTAATAATCCCCAACGTTTGATTTGCTTAACCATGTTCCTATTATCCTGATTAGTAAATACACTGACTCATTGTCCAATCCACGCAGATCTTCCTATTCCCCATGTATTTATTTTTTCCAACATTTGATTGAATATGTCGTTAACAACCAACTTATGATAGAACGTTAACAGTCTCCTTAAAATAAGGAAATAATAGTACTTTTTCATTTAATTTTGATAGGTTGAGCTGCACAAATGGTTCTGTTTCTTGTCATCCCCACGAGACCTTGTTGCGTGGCGGAAATGACAGACAACCGGTCAACATTCAATGGAAAAGGTAATAGGTGCTGTAAATGCACCTAATAGCAAAATAAACGATAATCGTTAGAGCACATTAGGTGCTCTTGTTTTTCTGCTATATTCAAACCTTAAAGAACGCAAGGAATAGCAATGAATACTCTATCTGGCCTACTATTACTAAGACACCATGTTTCCCTCCAATTGTGCAAACTGTGTTTCAGCATGATGGCATTATTATTTGCATCGACCAGCGTCGCCAAACCGGAGATAGCCATCTTTGCTGGGGGGTGTTTCTGGTGCGTAGAAGCTGATTTTGACAAGCTAAAAGGTGTCATTTCCACAACGTCAGGCTTTGACGGGGGACAGATTAAAAACCCAACGTATGAACAAGTGTCTGCCGGTGGGACCAATTATGTGGAATCCGTTCTGGTTGCTTTTGATCCTGAGCAAGTCAGTTATGCCACTCTGGTTGAGTATTATTTTCACCACATTGACCCCACCGTAAAAGATAAACAGTTTTGTGATGAAGGACGCCAATATCGCTCGGTGATTTTCTTTCTCAATCCTGAGCAAAAGCAAGTTGCTTCTTCCATTTTGGAAAAAATAAAGAAAAAATTCCCAATCGTATATACAGAAATCATACCTTCAACTCATTTCTATCCTGCTGAAACTTATCATCAAGATTATTATCGCAAAAATCCGCTAAGATATAAGTATTACCGTTATCGATGCGGTCGAGATGCTCGTATTCACGAGGTGTGGGAACATGAACAATCATAGCATTATCTTTTTGACACTACTCATTCTTTCCTGGTCAGCACAGGCAGTACCGGTGTTTGATAAAACAAAGCGCTTGCAGGAGTTAACGCCGTTGCAATATGAGGTAACACAAAAAAATGCAACCGAGAAAGCCTTTGATAATCCTTACTGGAATAATAAACAACCAGGTATTTACGTAGACATTGTCTCAGGAGAGCCTTTATTTAGTACAACGGACCAATATTCTTCTGGTACAGGTTGGCCAAGTTTTACCAAACCCCTTGACGAGCAATATATAACGCGGCATAAGGAAAGATATTTATTGTTTCTGACACACACCGAAATCCGCTCAAAGTATGCCGACTCTCATTTAGGGCATGTCTTTAAAGATGGACCTCAACCAATGGGCTTGCGCTATTGTATTAATTCGGCAGCCCTGGAATTTATACCCAAAGAGCAAATGGCTGCTCGTGGTTATGGTGCCTATTTGTATTTATTCGAAAAAAGGACTGATCATGTTTGAAAAAAAACTTTCTTGACAATCCCTCTTGCAATACTTGGGTTTTCCTATTTTTTATCAGCAGGAAATCTTTATGCAAACTCTAAATCTTCGCATCGGATTCCCCAATTTGCAAATAACGAGGTAACCGTTTGGAAAACTGTTATTTATCCTGCCTCCAAACAACGTTTACCAATGCATCGTCATGAACACGATCGTGTTCTCATTGCATTCACGAATGGCTTATTAAAAATCACAAATAATCAAGGAAAAACTCATTATTTAAAGTTAAAAAAGATAACGCCTATTATTTGAAAAAAGATCCTGCAAATGAATTACATATCGATGAGAATATGACCAATCATCCCATTAAAGTCATGGTCGTCGAATTAAATCATTAAGCATTGGCCTGAACATTCGTGTTTTTTGATAGCCTAGCTGAGGGAATATGTTATTATTCTGAATTCACAGGTTTCTCAATATCCAGCTCAATGGTGATATGAATATTGTAAAAAACATTATTGGCATTATAACAAACCCTAATGTCTATCTTGCTGCAGTTGCTGGAGTCATTCCTGGCGCGCTCACCGGGGGAGTCATTGGCGCATTATCTAGCGGCTATATCAGCAATAGGTTTGGACTATGTGCAGAATGCACCGACTACCTATTGGGCTTTCATGCAAACCTATTCATCGCAAGCCTGATAGGCTTTATTATAGGAGTTATTTTGGGTGGCGCTGTTACCGCCGGATTCACTATTTATAAAATCCATAAAGACACCATACAGCAATTAAAAACAATTTCGCATGACAATATAACCGACATCTTATTTGCAGCTTTTAGTATGAGCATCAAGATATCACTTGGGATGGGCGCAGGTGCCCTTGTTGGCAGCTTGCTATCGCCAGGTATTGGAACAGCCCTAGGTGCCACTGCAGGCACCCTGTCCCTGCTGCTTGTCCTTTTTATTTCAACCAATAAAATTTGTTTGCCACAACAGAACTGATTAAAGCAACGCCATGCTTGCCTCTCTCATATTGGCAAATCGTCGCCTTGTTTTAAGAAAATGTTTAAATTTTTTGATGTATAAGTACACAGAATTACAGGTGATATCAACAATGATATAAATGCCTGCAATGCCGGAAGGCGTCACAGACGTTGGCGGATAGTTGGGATGATTACCTAAAGCAAAGTAATAAGACCATGTCGATAACGTTGTCCCTAACAGCTCTATGTAATACGTTACAACAAACATAATCAAATAAAATAAAGGTTTTTTTCTATAAGACATGATGATAAGAAAAAACCATAACACAGAAAACCAGCCACATCTTTTAAAAACAATAGCGACATCACGCATATGATAAAAGCAAAGCGATGCAACGATTTCTCGATGGCGCGGTGGTAGTGCCATATCAGTGGCTGCCGAGAAATTTGAAATACGGTGGCATAAATAACAGCATGACCTAACGGTATATATAGTGGGATATTGCCTAAATGATATTCATAAGCCGTTAAAACTTTTGACCCCATTATCTCGGCACACAAGCTAATAATCGTCATCAATAATACCAGCCAATGCAGTCGACGTTTGGCGGTAAGAAAAACCCAACTGTAAGAAAAAGCCATAATGGCATTGGCTATGTCTTGTCCATGCAGAAAATACGTACCCACCCAAGGACAATCTATAAACGCAAAAAAAGGTGCCCCTAGCAATACAGAAACAATTTGTAGTTGAATTAATATATTATTGTTCATTTTATAGAGGCAAGCAGCTCTTCTTTCTAAAATCCGCTTAGCACTATTTTTCCTCGTGCCAAACCACTCTCAATTAATGCATGCGCTTTTTTTAAATTGACTGCATTAATAAGGCCCATGCATTCTGCCATGGTGGTTTTGATTTTACCTTCATCAACCAGTTTTGCAATTTGCTCTAATATTTCATGTTGTCTCATCATATCTGGAGTTTTAAACATAGAACGGGTATACATCATTTCCCAATGAATGGAGAGACTCTTTGGTTTAAATAATTTAATATCCAAATGTTGCGGATCATCAATGAGCGCAAACTTACCTTGGGGTTTTAACACATCCACCAGTGCTTTTGCATGTTCGTCTGTATGAGTTAAGCTAATCACATAATCCACTTCTGGACATTTTAAAGCTTGTAGTTGAGATTTCATGTCTTTGCCATGGTCAATCACATGATGTGCACCATGATTAAGAATCCACTGGATTGAATCTGGCCGTGAAGCCGTGCCGATGATGGTGAGGTTAGTGAGTTGTCTTGCCAGTTGAACTAAAATAGACCCTACCCCCCAGCAGCCCCAGTAATTAATAGGGTACTTTGCTCTGTTGGAGAGCATTGTAATCGGTCAAATAAAAGCTCCCAAGAAGTTAAGCTGGTTAAAGGGAGAGCAGCAGCTTCTTGAAAATCAAGTGAGGCTGGCTTTTTAGCAACGATTCTTTCATCAACCAAATGAAATTCACTGTTGCACCCGGGCCTTGTGATGTCGCCAGCGTACCACACTTCATCCCCTGGCTTAAATAAACTTACTTGTGGTCCGACTTTTATAACAATGCCGGCAGCATCCCACCCTAAAATCCTGGGCTGGTCTTTCTCGGGCTGAGCATTTCGCCTTACTTTGGTATCCACTGGGTTAACAGCAATGGCTTTAACTGCAACCAGAATGTCATGACCAGATACGTCTGGCGTAGGTAATATCAAGTCAATCAGGGCTTGATCATTATCGGCAGGAAGGGATTGGTAATAACCTATTGCTTTCATTATAATTTTTATTTAAAAATCACTGAGATTTTCATTATAAGATCAGACGATGACGAAAACAACTTACTCCTCTATTAACTCAGCCATGGATTGCTCGTCATTATCTATAAATTTTGCAATAATTTTATTAATATCCCGGGCTATTTGATCTCGACAGACTTGCGTTAATGGTCCATTAATGGAAATTAGATAATCACCTTTCTGATTCCTTGAAAATAAAATCCATAGTGAACGATTACCTATGGGGCGATCTTCACTGCCAAAATGGTTAGGATACTGATAAGTAAGATTGCAAAAACTCATATTTTCGGCTGTTTTACTAAAAAAAGTAGGTGTAATGTTAATAAGCACTCGCAGTCTTTCTGGTTTTTGCGGCGCAATTTTTAAATTAAATAGCTTATGCAAACGCTGTTTGATTAGCGTATTATTGCCAATAGCTTCCGCCCAACTTAAATACTTTAGATAATAATCAATGACTAATGCATGGAGCTTACTCTTTTTAAATGGTTTCGTCAGAAAAAGTTTGTTCCATACGTAAAACAAATAATGGCGAATGGCTAATCCAGCGCCTTTGAATTCACTATTTTTGATGACATGAGAGCATGGTTGATAAGGCGCCGTTTTTAATTGTTGCTTTTCAATCCGTTTTATAAAATCAATCCATGATTCATGTTCATTTAAACTGAGATTTATTCGTTTATATTCTGAGAACACCCCTACAACCGCATTATATTGACTGCCTTCTCTACCGCTATGAATCAGAATAATTGGCATTTTCTTTTGACGACTCAGTTTGTAAAAAGCCAGATGACAAACAGCAAGCAATCCTGTGCTGATATTAGTATTGTTTGCTCTATGCCATTCTATAAATTGCTGCACCCGTTGGGAATCAATAGCGTAATGGAATAAATAATGAAGTTCGTCGCTCGCATTTACCGTATTATAATGTTCACGTCCAAGGTACAACATCTTAAAACCTTTATTATACTCGCGCCAAAAATTAATTTTATCCTCCAGATTTTTTGCGTAGAGATCATTATTTTTCTTAACAAAATTGAGAAAGGTTTCTCGTTCTGGTTCTGCAATCAGCTTTTTTCCAAGCATTAGCATTTCATAGGTTTTTTAAATTGATTGAACACAAGATCGCACGAGGGCCCATCCACAATGATATGCGGTATCATCATGTGTAATTCATGTAAATCACTATTGATTTTATAAAGGTATACTCTAATCAACGGACCTTTTGTTAAAGGAATAAGGCGCAGCATATTGTTATAAAATTCTTGCTGCAACACCCTGTCGTCATGGTTTAAAGACATATCATTATAAATTAATTCAAATTGTCCTTGCTTCTTTAATACTTGCACAGGCACTTCTTTGTTAAACTGCAACCAAAAAACACTATTTTGCCCAATAACAAATTCAAAAGCTTGACGAACATATTCTTTATTCAGTTTGCCATTTATCTGCAACTGTGTACCAATGTTATAAGCATAATCGAGTTTATTGAGCACCCAAAATGTGTATTGAAAATCACACAAGGCAATTTCTTCTTGAATGCAGTTTTCTTCCAGTTTATCTGGATTCTTATCAAGAACATGGTGTAATTCATCGGCAATATTTTTAGCGATTTTGCCAATGCTTGGTTCATTAATAAAATACTCTATGGATAAAGTAAGCGCTGGACATTGTAATTTGTCATGGATCCGATTTCTGATTTCTATCGCCATCAATGAATCCAGTCCTAATGAAAATAATCCATCGTCTACATTGATTTGATTGGCATCATCGAGTGCTAACACTTCTGCCGTAATTTCCCGTAAAGCCTGGCTCAACCTGGGAATATATGCTTCCGTCGGCTGTTGGCGAAGTGCGTTTAAAAAGTGCTGATTGGTGGCTGGCCGATTTTTAATAAGTTCTGAAAACCATGGCTGCTTTGGTGAGTATTTACAATAAAGTTCCCAGTTTACCGGGCACACAGCAATCTGAGGCAATTGACTTCTCAATAAAACATCAAGAAGTTCAATACCCTCTTTATCCAATAAGGTAAAACCATGGTGCTCTAAAGCCTGAGTCAGATGAGCCGTCATTCCCATCGCTTGAAAAGGCCCCCAGTTAATTGCAATGGCTGGTAAGCCTTGCTGTCGTCGCAAATGAGCTAATCCATCTAGAAATCCATTGGCAGCGACGTAATTGGCTTGTCCTCTGGCACCCAATATAGAGGCTGAGGATGAAAATAAAACAAACATATCCAATGGGATCATTTGGGTTAATTGATGCAAAATAAGGGCGCTATCCATTTTCGCACTTAAGACCGTTTGTATTGCTTCATCGCTTAAATTAATAAGCAAACCATCCTGGACAACTCCTGCAAGATGAAACACACCTTGCAGAGGTTTAGAACCTTGTTCAATATCCGCAATGATCTTTTCCATTTGCTGATAATTACTGGCATCCGCTTGGTAATGTTTAATAAACACTTGTTCTTTTCTTGCTGTTTCAAGCAAATTTTTTATATCGCCGCCCCCCGAGCGGCTTATAAGAGCAATATGTTTAGCACCTCGTTGCATGAGGTAGGTAATTAATACCTTGGCTATCCCGCCAGTACCACCGGTAATCAAATAACTTGCATCACTCTTAAACAGTATTTCCTGTTGTCCAACATTGGCAGGGAGCGGAGTTTTCCTTAATCTGGGTATATAAATTGAATCTCTAACAGCAAATTGGTTCTCAGAATAATTGGCGGTAAACAAGTACTTTAATATCTCAGATAAAGTATTCTTTACGCCCAAATCAACGGTATAATTATGGGGAAATTCAAACTCATTACTAAAACTTTTCCAAAACGCGCTGGCCATTGTATGATACGGATTGACTTTATCTTTATCATTCACTGCATAAGCCTGTTCAGTCACCAAAATAAAGCAATTGGGTTTGGATTTAAACAAGGTTTGGCAACAATGAAATAATTCATTGAATTGTGTTTGCTCATACAGAAAAACGATATTTTTATCCTCAACGTTCTTCACCTCATCAAGATTAGAGACGCATTGATAAGGAAGGCCGGCTAATACAGTTTTCGCTTTCTCTGGATCTTTAGCGATAACCAATAATTCTGGTACAAATGCTTGCGCTGAAGTATTTAGCTTAAAAGGATCCCATTGGATCTGATACAGTTGTTGTAATAGAGGTTCATAAGAAATGCACTGATTGCGAGTGATTGGCCGTAGTTTAAGTTGTTCAATATCCCCTATCAGCAGGCCTGAATCATCGTAGAATTTAATATCAAAGCAACGTTCATTCTCACTCTCTGAACTTTGTTGGCTTACATACACCCATACATGTCGTGGGATTTCCTGAAAGGTGGTCATCTGTTTAAACGCATAGGGCATATACGTTTTATAGTCAGAATCATTCATCCCCAACAGTAAGAGGCTTTGCATAACGCCTTCCAAGGCAAGCGGGTGGCAATAATAGCCGTCTCCATGATCGCGCTTCACCCTCACTTTAGAGAGTATGCTGTCTCTTTTAATATAGGCTTCTTGCAAAACCTGAAATTCCTCGCTGTAACATAAAGAGTGTTTTTTAAAATAGTCATACAGTTGTGATGACTCCATCCGTTCCCTAAAGGAGGATTTTAATTCATCTATATTCAACGAATTAAGACTCGATGATAATGGTGAGCCTATTTCCATATCAGACAGTAAGTACCAATGCTCCGCTTGTCTTGCAAAGACATTAATTTTGTATTTTTCCAAACCAATTGGTTTGACCTGTAACTGAAGCTCTTGGACTTGTTTGGGATAGAATGGACGTTTAATATGAAATGGTTCAATCCGGATAGTATTTTGTTTCAATACAAGCTTAGCCGCTGCCAAACCAGACTCGACATAGACAGAGACAGGCAAAACCATCTTATCAAATACACAAGATTGCTTGATATAAGTTAAAACCTCCAAATCCAGTGTTTGATTAAATAAATATTCATGATTGGGTAATGACAGCATTTGTCCTAGCAGAGGGTGCACTACATTCATACATGCGGCATTATTCCCCTTTTTATCCAACCAAAACTCAGTATCATCAAACGCATAATTAGGCAGCGTAACTTTTGTAAATTCATAACGACTGATTTTATAATAAGATGTCCAATCTATTTGTCCACCTTGTAAATAATTCGCCATTAATGATTTAAGTACCGTATCCTCATGCAAGTCAAAAACGTTATTTTCATGGGATAAGGCAAACTGACCCGCACTTAACTTGCGGCTGGCTTCAGCACAACTTGAAGCGATCATGGCCAATCGCCAAGAATAATGATTGCGGCAAGTGGCGACGGTAAAACATACATCGCCAAAATCATGCTGTGTGGTGGCTAAATAGTGCTGATAATGACGAGCCAACTTATCCAAGGCAGTTTTAGTCTTGGCCGACAAAACGAGCAAATATGTTTTAGTAGGCTTGGGTATGACTTGCTCTGCATGCTCGGGAAACTCTTGTAAGATGACGTGCGCATTGGTACCACTAAAGCCAAATGCATTGACGCCTACGCATTTCAGTCTTGTAGAACTCCAATCCATCGTTTGCAACGCGAGGCGTGCGTTATTTATTTTTATAGCTGGATTTAATTTATTAAAATTTAAATGTTTATAAATTTTCTTCTTTTGTAAGCTAATGATGGCTTTAATCATACCAGCAACACCGGCAGCACTTTCAAGGTGGCCGATGTTTGTTTTAACTGTACCGAGGTATAAAGGATTCTCAACGCTGCGTTGCTGTCCATAAACATTGTTAATGGCATGAACCTCGATGGGGTCGCCTAAAGGAGTACCTGTTCCATGCGCCTCAATATACTCGATGTCATCGGGTGATAAGGTTGTTTGACTCAACGCTTTCAGCATGACTTCTTCCTGGCTTTTCCCGTTAGGCACGGTTAAACCCGCGGATTTACCATCATTGTTCACTGCAGACGCCTTGATAACAGCCAGAATGTGATCATTATCGCGTATGGCGTCGGTTAACCTCTTAAGAAATACCACTCCGCACCCTTCACCTCTGGCATAACCATCGGCTTTTTCATCAAACGTTTTGCATTGACCATCGGGCGATAATGCATTGGCTTTGCATAAAGTAATATTTGATTCTGGCAGTAATAAGATATTTACACCACCAGCCAGTGCGTAATCGATTTCGTGATTCTTCAAACTCTGGCAGGCATAATGAATTGCTACTAAGGAAGAAGAACAAGCTGTATCAACACTAATGGACGGCCCCTTAAAATCAAACGTATAAGCAACCCGTCCCGGGATAAGGTTCAATACATTCCCCGTGATGGAATAAGCACTGAGTTCCTCATTAGAAAACCCTGATTTTTCTAATTGGGCATAGTATTCATTAGGACCTACACCAGCAAACACACCCGTTAGACTGCCGCGTAAAGCCTCAGAAGGATAATTTGCATGTTCCAAAGCCTTATAACAGCATTCCAAAAAAATCCGTTGCTGCGGGTCCATTAATTTTGCTTCACGAGGACTAATGCCAAAAAAATTTGCATCAAACCGCTTGATATGCTCTATTAATCCAAGTTTATTAACATAAGATTTTCCCGGCGCTTCCTTATTGGGATCATAATATTTTCTATTGTCCCAACGCTCCATTGGAATATCTTTAATGCCACTTAATCCTTTTTCAAGCAGTGATTCAAAAGCCGTAATATCCGGTGCATTAGGAAATGAACAGCTCATACCAATCACAGCAATGGCACTGTCTACCAACAAAGGTGTTGATGGGGAGCCATTTTCTTTAACTAAATAGTCATTAAGCTCAGATTCAATGTATTTTGCCAGTTTGTTAATGGAAGGGTAATTAAAGCCAATAGAGACGGTTATCTTAAGATGCGGCTCCAGCTTTTTTTTAAGCGCTGTTGCCATTTCTGTTATCATCAGGGAATCAAAGCCAATTTCAAAAAAACCGTCATCTTCGTTTAAATCTTCTGTTGCTGATAACTCCAGAATCTCTTTGCAAATATCAGATACCATATCCCTGCAAGCCTTAAATCTTCTATGATCGTCAAGTTTAAGATAGGCACTGACCCACGGTGACAGATTTTGGCTGATGGGCTCAACCGACGTCAGCTCATCCACCAAACATTTATGAAATACCGGTAACGGCTTGGGCACAAAATCCAGCATGAACTTAAGATAGTCAGGAGAAATGATGGTCGCGTGTTCAAGCTCGCCATTGATAAGAATCTTAATAAATGAAAACCCTTGCTCTTTATCAATCAAGGCTCGTTTTAAATCTTGATTGCGAGAGCGCTGTTTTGCCATGCCAATCTCGCCCCAAGGTCCCCATTGGATAGTGGTCCCAACCAATCCTAAACGTCGGCGTTCAGCCATTAAAGCATCCAAAAAGCTGTTGGCAGCGCCATAGACGGATTCTTTATTGCTTCCAAAGGAAGAAGAAACAGAGGAATAAACAACAAAAAAATCAAGATTGCAACCCTGACTAAGTTCATGCAAATACCACCCGCCATTGACCTTGGCAGAAAATAAATAGTCAACATTTTCGTCTTGATGTGCAAGCAAAGGAGCTTTAATGGCAACCCCTGCAGCATGAATGATGCCTTTTAATAAACCATCCTCGTTCAGTTCTGACAATAAATGACGCAGTTCTTCTTTATTGCTGACATCCAGGCTAAGGGGGCGAATGGTTGCATCCGAATAAGTCAATTGAATCTTCTTGATGGATTCTTTGAGTCCAGGTTTATCCACCTGTCTTGAGATAAGAATTAACTCTCTTGCCCCCGCTGATAATAAAGCCTGGGCTGTGACAAGACCCAAATCACCGCAACCGCCCGTGATTAAATAACGACCCTTACTGTTCAACGTCTGTTTTTTCTCAGTCAACGTGATTTTTTTTAAACGGGCAGCCAAGCGCTTATCATTGCGATAGGCGATGATGTGTTCGTAGCAGTCACCATGATTATGATTTATTTCGGCAACCACCCGTCCTGCATGATGTTCATCGCCAGCGTTATCCACATCGATGAGAAGTGTATGATATTGAGGCAATTCTAAAACCAGTGTTTTACAAAATCCGACAAGCGGAGCATTGCTAAGATTTAAGTTACCCGCAGGAAGTTCTGCTATGCCATTGGTCGTTAGCACAATTAATTGCAACTCCACGGCTTTATTATTTAATTCTTTAAGCAAATTTAAGAGTTTTTTTATGACGTTTTTTTGAAAATCAATCATCACGTCAATATCGTTTGTCGAAGCTGGCTCTAGACTTGCTGCAAAAATAATTCCACTGAGCTTATCTAATGAATAAGACTCATCTTCTAAGATAACTTGCAATCCTTGCGCCCTAAAACCAGCAGCTAATGGCTTAGCGCCAATTAAAAGCCATGTATTTCCTTGTATTTTGCTATTATTCCTATCAAGAGCCACAGCCTCCCATTGCACCTGAAAGGCCCACTCCTTAGGCACTGGTATCTCTTTGAGTTTGTCTCTATCATCCACCCAATGTCTTACACGAACAAATTCATATAAAGGTAATTTGACCTTTTCAAACCCATCACCAAAAGTCTTATAAAATCCCAGCCAGTTAATAACACCACCTTCCTGATAAACTGCTTGCAGTTGCTCTAGTGTGGACGGTTGCTGAATCAAATCTTTTTCTTTTTTAATTTGATGGATGGTATATGCATGCCGGGCAAGCATAGCTGCCGCCTGTTTAGCAGAATTCGCTTTAATCGCGACTCGAACCAGAAAATGACTGCGGCAAGTGGCTGCGGTGTAACATATATCAGCAAACTCATCTTGAGTATTTGCTAGATATTGTTGATAACTTGATAGTAATAATTCAAGAGCAGGTCTACTTTTTGCCGATAGAACTAACAAAGACTCTTGGGGAAGTGTGCGTGCGACTTTTTCTTTGGCAGGAGCTTCTTGCAAAATCAGGTGGGCATTGGCACCGCTAAATCCAAATGAACTGACCCCTGCATACCTTAACCCCTCTTTCTTATGCCAATCGATATTATTTAACGGAATAACCGCATTTTTTAATTCAATTTCTGGATTGAGTTTTTTGAAATTTAGATGCATGAATAATTGTCGAGTTTGTAAGCTTAAAACCGCTTTGATAACACCGGCAATCCCTGAAGCACTTTCACAATGGCCGATGTTTGTTTTTACCGAGCTTATATAAAGAGGATTATCTGGGCTGTGAGAGTCACTAAAAATTTTAGTCAGGGTATTGGCTTCTATCGGATCTGCTAAAGACGTGCCTGTGCCATGCGCCTCAATGTAATCAATATCCTTTGGCGACAAGTTTGACTTGGCAAGAGCGCTACGAATCACTTCCTCTTGTGCTATTCCATTAGGAACTGTAAAACCACCGCTCTTACCGTCACTGTTCACGGCAGAGCCTTTAATCACGGCAAGAATGTTATCTTTATCTTTAATTGCCGCACTCAAACGCTTGAGTACTATCACGCCACATCCTTCGCTGCGCGCATAGCCATCAGCATCTTCGCTAAATGTTTTACAGCGACTCTCAGGCGACAACATCCTGGCTTTGGATAGCGTAATATTGGAGTCCGGCGTCAGTAATATATTAACACCCCCAGCAAGAGCCATATCACAATCACCGGCCTGCAAGGAGAGACAAGCATTATGGATGGCGGTCATTGATGAAGAACAAGCCGTATCTATTGCCTGTATTGGACCATTAAAATCAAAAGCATAAGCAACACGTCCTGCCAACGCATTTAATACATTCCCAGTGGCAAAGTAAATGTTCAGATCGTCTAAACCCACCCCTTGATTCGCTAACACGCGTGGATACTCATTGGTTCCAACCCCAACAAAAACCCCTGTTTTACTGTCTTTAATCACATCAAGCGCCAGATTTGCATTTTCTATGGCATGAAAGCTTGTCTCCAGAAACACACGTAATTGCGGCGACATAAACTTAGCTTCACGAGGACTGATATTGAAAAACTCCGCATCAAAATTTTTTATATCATCGATTAGGCCAAGTTGTTTGATATACAAACGACCCAAAGCATCCCTCTCGGGATCATAATATTTATCATTATCCCAGCGCTCCAAAGGAATATCAGCCATACCACTTTCACCGTGTGCTAATAACGATAAAAATTCATCGATGTTAGCCGCTTTTGGAAAACGACAACTCATGCCAATAACAGCAATAGGTTCAACATCCAAGATATGAATGACCGGTTGCCGATGAACAGGGGCAGGCATAATGACTTGCTGTAAATACCTCGCCAATTTATCTACCGTTAAACTAGATGAGGACAATGAAGGAGGTATTTTATGCCGCGGAGAAAACATCGCTTGCAAGTGATGATCAAACGTCTCCATGAATGGTTTGGTAAGACCTAAGGCTTCAAAATCCTGATATTCATCCACATGCTCTTTTTTCAAAAGAGTTTGTAGTTGCGACAGGATCTTTGTTTTGATTGTTTCTATTTGTTGTTCTTTAGACTGCTGATATAAGTTATCCAACCAGTGAGAGGTATTCGTATGTTCTCTTGCTTCATGCCAATAAGGCTTTCTATCAAAATGATACAGCGGTAAATTAACCTTATTGTATTGAGTATCGGCCACATCCAGCCTTATATTGGCTCCTGACAAATAATATTCATAAATTTGATTGGCATCCGGCGCTATGGTTTCAATATCTTTTTTTATGACTGTTTTTTTCAGCTCATAGTCTTCGGATTCAATTCTTTTAATAAGTGTTTCTTTATCATTGGCGATAATGGCACAGCGATATTTAAAATGGTCCCGGCAATTTATTAAGGTATAACAAATATCCCCCAAGCTTGCGGGAGACTCTCGCAAGTACGGTGCATAATGCGCCATCATCTGTTTTAATGAATATTCGCTGTGTGCTGAAACAGCAAAACAATAGGGTGCAGCGTTCTCCGCCATAGTGGACTTTAATTCAATCTCTGGCGGCTCTTCAAGAACAATGCCCACATTCGTGCCACTAAAGCCAAAATTGGATATTTGCACGTATCGCTTTTTGTGTTTACGTTTAATAAAAGGAATCGTCTCAAGAGGCAAAAGAGCCGGAATGCTTTCCGGCTCGATGGATTTATTAGGCGTTGAGTAATGCAAATTAGGAGGAATGGCTTCATATTTTAAGGCACATAAGGCTTTAATTAGTGAGGCAATACCAGAAGAAGAAATGGTATGGCCCAAATTACTTTTTAATGCGCCAATCACCAGTGGCCTGTCTTTAGAATGATGACCTTGATGGACGCATTGAATGGCATTAAATTCCACCGTATCACCAACCACAGTACCTGTTCCATGCGTTTCAATATAATCAATATCATGGGCTTCCAAGTGGGCCTGTTTCAATGCTGCTTGCTGTAAGGCAATTTGTGCTCTTATATTAGGAGCGGCTAATAGTCCCTCACCATCCTGGTTCATGACAATGCTTTTTATAACCCCATAAATGTGGTTGTGGTCTTTTATGGCATCATTTAATCGTTTGACGATAATGACTCCACAACCTTCACTGCGTGCGAAACCATCTGCACTAACATCAAAACTGCTGCATTGGCCAGAGGCTGATAACAAGGTTGCTTTGGTTAAAGCCATAAAACTTTCTGGACAAAGACCAAGATGAACACCACCAACAATAGCCATGGAGCAGTGTCGATTTTTTAATGCCAAGACAGCAAGATAAAGAGCAGACAATGAAGACGAGCATGCCGTATCAACTGCCATGCTTGGCCCTTTTAGATTTAAAAACCGGGACAGTCTTCCTGCTGCAGCACTATTGGCTATCCCGATTGGGGTAAAAGCATTAAACAATATATTGTCTTTATAATTGAGTTGACTGTATTCATGGGTAGAAATGCCACAGTATACACTCGTACTAGAATCGTTTAATGAATGAAAAGGGATATTCGCGTGGTTTAAAGCTCGAATTGCGACTTCCAAAAAAAGACGCTGCTGCGGGTCAATTTGTTTTGCCTCAGCAGTAGATATTTTAAAAAAAGCGGCATCAAATAACTGGATATTATTTAAAAAACCTCCTTTCCGACTAATTATTTTATCGGCTTTCTTCCTGTCAGTATCATAATATTCATCAATATTCCAACGATCTTTGGGAACTTCTTTAATAGAAGTTTGTTTTTTAATTAACATTTTATAAAGTGCATCAACATCCTCAATATCTGTCTCCACTCCAGGAAACTGGCAATTCATTCCAATGATTGCAATTGGCTCATCAAGAACATCTTTTACGTCGTTTTCTCGATTTTTTTTAACCACTTAAGTGCTCCCAATAATGCCTGGGTAAGGAGGCGATACTAAGAAAAAATGAACATAGCAATAATAAGACAGGTTCGCAATGACTGGACTTATGCATGGATAATTATTGAAAAAACCAAGAAAAATCATAGGATACTGCTAAAGTCGCGTTAAAATATTACAACACCTATTCCATTTATTGTGAGATATTGTTTTCTATCGGCTTCATTGTCTCCTGTTTAAAAATCATACTAGAGGCGTATCACAGCTCGAAACATCGCTAATAAAGCATGTTCGCAATGAATTTACAAAGACGCTCCTTCTTATTTAATAGCACAAAAAAAGCCAACAGAACAAAAAATACTGAAATAGTATTTTGCATTTCTATAGTAATAGCGTTGTTATTTATTACGAGAGAAGTGTTTGGTCAATTAACGTGGGGCTGGTCTTTTGTTAATCCTACGAGTATTGTTCTACTCCCTGTATGTGCTGTTTTCCCATGCAAGCAAGAATAATTATCAACAACCATGACATCGCCTTCTTGCCAAGCGGTTGATACGGTGTTTCTGGCAATAGCATCGTTTATTATGTCAGTTTCCAGTTTTGATATCATTTGACCATCCCCATAAAAAGCAACATAAGGCAGAATGTTCATATGCATTAAGATAAAACGCGCAAAAGGATTTTTGATATTGCTATTGATGATGAAATCTCTATGGTAGAGAAAACCATTGCTGTGATTACTTTGGTTGAACCAAACGACTTTGCCAGTCACGGGATGATTACGAACGGCAGGCAAGGTTATTTGGGTCACTAAACCATCACCTTTTTTTGTCCATTTAAATTGATGCCCCATTTTTTTAAGCGTACGTTCTATTTCATTTTTATCGTTTGTTTGAAATGCGTTCATCCATGTTTTGCAGAAAAGACTTTTATCTAGTGTGCGAATGAATTTGTGCCGGATGCTATTGCCGTAATAATAGCGTTTATAGAGAATTCCTTTGGACTGTAATTTGTATTGTATGTCCTCAGGAAGAGAAAGCCATAATTTGTGCCCGTCAACCAAAGGAGTATGTCCTCCAGTTTTTGCTGCATGCATGCAATTAAAATACATATGGGTTGGAAAATCATGTTCATAGGATTTTTCATTATGCACAGGGATATCGCCCGGAAAAGGTTCTGCAAAAACATAGACTCCTTCTGCAAGCTTATGGCGCGGTATTGTACATATGCCGTACTCATTGTGTGAACCCAAGTCGCACGCATTAATTATCTCTAAAAATTTCTCAATAGAGTCCACCCTAAATCCACGCAATAAGACAGCACCGTATTTGAGTAAATGCTCTTTAAATGCCGTATTTTCCTTCTTAAGAAATTGTACCAAATAATGACTATGAGCTTGCGTCTCATTCTGTGCCTGTAGGAGTAAGGGTAATTTTTGCTCATTTATATAACTAAAATGAAGGTCTGCCATAAAAGCCCCTGTTATTACTCCTTTTTAGCGTAAACCATATGATGGTTAAACCCTAAACTTTCAAACATGGGGTTTTTACAAACCTTGATGGAAAAACCTTGCTCACGTAAAAAATCTGCAAGTGTTGCTACTCGATTGTCTATATTATGAACTTCTATGCTACATTGTTTAATCATAGAAAATTGTTTCGGATGAATACTTTTTATCACATCCATTTCTGCACCTTCTACATCTATTTTTAGAAAGTCAATACGATTTAACTGATTGGTTTCAATAAAATGACTTAAAGAAGTCAATTTACATCTGACTTTGGTTTCCAAAGTTTGCTTCTTGTAATTTTTTTTACTAAATAATGTCGCATAAATAGCAGGTATTTTAATTGGTAATATAATGTCTTATTAGTGGTTTTAGTGATTTCTAATAGAGTAGTATAATTTAATAATGGGGCATAATTTGAGAGAAGCTTATCCTTTTTTCTGTAAGTTGCCGTCGCAAAATCTTTGCCAAAGAGAGTAAAATCTCTATAACAATCATTAGTAACGTTAGAAATTCCTTCATTATAAATTTTCGCAATATTTTTATGAGAAGCCAAATTTTTTTCCAGGCATTGAAAGGTGGCAGGAATGGGCTCAAAACTATATATTTGTGCGTTACCATTACATTGGCTAATGGCAAATAAAGAAAAAATACCAATATTTGCACCTACATCAACAATCACTGAGTCAGGATGTAAAGTAAGAAAATCTGATAAGTAAGTCAGTTGATGAAAAATTTCATAAATTAAAAACTGAACCTCAAATTCATTAACAAAATATAATTCTCCAATGGAAAAATGTTTTTTCTGGATCGGATATAGCATGAGTTCATTCCTTAGATTTCCCCACCTTGGAAACCTTGAAACTGGGTGACAATATATAGTGGCGATCTTCCAACATAAAATCTGGATTCGGCGTTTGAAAGTTAATTAAAGGAACCATCGCTTCTTTGCCAAACTTCAATAAGTCCCAATATCCATCAAGATCATTGGCTCCTGGAAATTTTACAGCCATACCGACCATGGCAACTGTGTTTAAGTGGTAATTCGTATCCATTATTTGAAGCCATCCATGCCCCTAGTGGCACTAATAAGTCTTTTTAAATATAGGCTATTTAGAATCAAATGACCATCAAACCCTGGTCATTTTTACTTCCCGCTATATATGCTATACATTAATGGTTAGGGCTTATGCAAAACCAGATGATTTGCTCTAAGTGCAGGTGGAACTTGATGGCCGTCTATAACTTATTTCACAAATTATATCAAATTTTATCCAGAAAGAGTTGGGGGGCTAATAAAAGACGGCTGACTGAGGAACTGATTTCTAAGCAAACCCAATATTTCTTAGAAAACTATCAAGAACATTACGATGGGTTGTTTTATTCGAAGCAACAACTTCAACAAATACGTGATGAGCGCCTGAGGTCATTATTAAGTTATGCAAAATTAAATTCACCTTGGTATCAAGAAACACTGGCTCATATTGATATTCAGAACTTCACAGAACAACGTTTAAATGAGTTGCCTACCATAAACAAATCCATCTTAATGAACAATTGGGATGCAATAGTCACCGATCGCAGCCTATCATTAGAGCTTGTTGAAAAACACCTTGAACAAAAAACTCATGACATCGACACATTATATCTTTTTGATCGCTATCATGTAGTAACAACAGGCTCAACCAGCGGTAAACGAGGCGTTTTTATTTTGGACTGGGATGAGTGGAATACCTATTATACTTGCTTTACACGCTACCCATTATACAATCACGAACGCACTCAGCTTCTCATTAATCAAGCCCAAAAACTCAAGGTTGTTTTCTTTTTTACAAGAAATACAAGATTCTCAACTTATGCTTTCATCAAATCCTTTCAATTCAATGTCAACGACAATTATTGTTTTCCAATGACAGCTCCATTAAATCAAATTTGCGCTGATCTTAATCAAATTCAACCTGATATTATCTCATCAATGCCTTCTTTTATTTATAAATTATGCCAAGAAGCCCATGTTGGACGACTAACCATTCGACCTAAAATTATTTTCGTTAGTTCAGAAACACACTATGAACCATTCCAAATCTCAATAAAAGAAACATGGCCTGATGCAAACGTCTTTAATATATATGGCTCAACGGAGGGAATAGTCGGGTTGAATTGCCGTGCCAATCATGATGAGATGCATTTAAATGAGGATTTTTGTATTGTTGAACCCGTTGATGAAAATAACAAGCCGATTGCTAAAGGTGTATTGTCCAACAAACAATATATAACCAATTTGTATAATTATACCCTTCCATTAATTCGTTATGAATCCTCTGATCATCTGCGATTTTTAAATAAAACTTGCGATTGCGGAATACAGCATCAGCTTATTGTTGCTCCAGGAGGGCGCTCTGAATTTGATTTTATTTACTCAACAAACATCTATATAAATCATTCTCTTTTTGTGAGGTTGCTATTAGCAGAAAAAAATATTCAAGAATATCAGGTTGTACAAACGCAACAGGGAGCAGATATTAGAATTTTAACGAAAGGTTTCGTTGATAAAATTAAATTACAAGAAGTCATTGCAACACAGTTAAGCGAAGCTGGTCTATTGCAACCTAAAGTTAATATCATTGAAGTGACACAATTTGATTATCTATCATCAGGCAAATTAAAACGATTTTTAAAAATCAATAGGAACTACGGAACAAAATACACCCCGTCCAGTACTTCAACAAAACTCGACTTTTACTAATCTCATTCTTTTGAATGAAAAGAGGATGTTAACAGGAGTACTAAAGAAACCAGTAACTATTAAGAGTTGTAAAGACTTCAACTCGCTAGAAATGGTATAATTTTGCTTTCAACGGTAACATCGTCTTGAACAATGACCATAAGAATTTTTGTCTTTAGCTTGCTGGCCAGCATCCAGGCCATGGCTGCCCCTCGTTTTACTCCTGCAGAACCATTACCTGCCACTTATTACGTCATAAATGGCCCAGCCCTGTGCGCAACGGCTAAAGAAACTCTGGCTTATTTAAATAAAGGCACTCACTATGATCCTTCCGTCATTCATGAAGGCAAAGTGTTTAAAGTACCCCTTTTGCAAGTCAAAGCAACTTTGGCATTTATTTGTCAGCATCAACATCAACTGAATGATCCTGCTTTTATTAAAAAACATTTTGATTTTATTCGTTGGTATCCAGATTTAGAACAGGCCAAACGTCTTGCCGCGACAAAACCACTGCTTGCCAACTTACCTAAAGACAAAATTTTAATGACCAAATATTACGTTCATCTTGCCAAAGCATCCACCCACCCAACCTCAGCTTACCCTTTTCCCTTGCATGCTCTTCCTAAAGATGAAGAACTTATGTCACTTGAAATAGCAAACGCTAATCCTAATCTCACCCGTTTTCAATATGGGAAACAGGCGATATTAAAAGGCGCATTGGTTAACAACAATGTCCCCGTTTTGGCTTATATAACTCGAGATGATTTAGAAGCAGCACTCTTGCAAGGCACGCTTGTGGCAAATTTTGGTAATCAAATAAAAACGTTTAATGTTCATCGTCACAATAACGTTTCTTACGATAAAACCAAACATCCTTATGCCCAAGAGCGTTACTGGTATTTTAAGGAGGTAGACGGCATTAAAGGCTATGGTAAAGACGCGGAACATAAAATCACAGTCGATAGCGAGGTTACGTTTGCAGCAGATATCGAGCAGTTTGGCCTGGGAAAACTGTTGATGGTGCAATACCCTGACCAGACAGGAAAGATGATAACGCGCGCCGGTATTTTCGCCGACACAGGCGGAGCATTCCAAGATAACTTATATCAAGTGGATTTTTTAACAGGCAGTTATGCCGGGCAAAAAGATTTTTATCAAGCCAATCGCCATTTACCCAATTATGTGGCTGCCTACTTTATGGTGTTAAAAAAATAGTTTCCGTACGTGTATCTTGATGGATAATGTTCAAGGAGAACCATGAGCAATGCAGAAAATTCGTAACTCCCCACGTCATCCCGAGTGCAGCGAGGGATCTGCCTGCAGTGGCACAATTTTTAAAGTAGCGATGGATACAAATCGTTCCATTCAGGATTCAATGCATTAATCAAATCCTGCTTCTTTTTTCGAGACCACCCTTTGATTTGTTTTTCTCGCTCAATAGCCATGACGATGCCTGAACAAACTTCAAAATAAACCAGTCGATCCACATTGTATTTTTGGGTAAATCCAGCCACCAGTTTATTTTTGTGTTCATAAACACGGCGTATCAAATCATTGGTAACACCGGTATACAAAACATTATTGTGTTTATTGGTCAGAAGGTAAACGTAAGACTCCGTATGCATATACTATTCCTTGCTCTGTTGGACTGTATTGTTATCTCAGATTCCTGATAACACAGGGATAGTACCAGAAAATATAGATTGGATGGAACTGATAATGCTTAATCCTTGTTTACGGATCGTACTGATAAATCCTCGGATACGAGCAAATTGTTCAGCGCCTTGAGCGGTCCGAAAACCACCGGATATTTTTTGTTTGCATTTCATCATTCGTAAATCACGCTCAGCATCATTATTGGTAAATGGAACTGCCAGATCATGAAGAAACCGTAAAACGTCTTGTTTGTAATGAAATAAACGCCACAAGAGGTTGTGACCTGTCCGTCGAGGTTGTCGACCCTGTTTGCCTTTGCATGGCAATGGCGGCAGCGTTTCATGATACGCCAGCCCATCTCGAATAATCTTCTTGTAGATGTTGGTCAACCGCTTGATGCGAGCAACAGGTATTGCATGATGTGCATTAAAATGACGACAGCGAAGAGCAACACGTAATAGTCGGGTCATAGCCTGTGCCCATGGTTCTTTGTCATGCTCGGTTATTGCTTTTAATTCACGCAAGTGATGCTGGTTGCATAGGGCATGCTCCACACCTCCCAAATTGTAATAACTTTTCCAGTGATCATGAATGACGGTACCTGAAAGGCCATCCAGTAATGATTTTCGTTTTGGAGATATGTGATAATAAGTTGCCGTTTTAGTCGATGCCACATGCAACCATTGTGTTTTTCCGGCCACACGAAACCCTGTTTCATCCAGGTTTTTTACGGCAGCAGTTTTGACTGCAGACAATACCGATTCTTCAAATGATGCCAATGTATCAAAGGCAATCCGGTTATATCCAGTCCGTGTTGCAGTAGCCAGTTGAATTCCGTACAGGTCATAAAACAACTGTTGCAGCCTGTCTTCTGGAATAAAATGCTGATATTGATAATACACGCTCCAACTACGAATAACTTCACCGTATTGGACAGGGGCAAGAACACCTGCAGGAAATGCTGCTGTTATCGTTTTATTACAGCACTCGCAATATTTTACTTCAGCCTGATGTTCCGTGACTTCAATTTTGGGTAGTGGAATATCAAAAACCTGGCGCTTCACAATTCCAATCACCGGCGTTGAAACTAATGAACCATAACAATCCGGGCATGTTAGCAATACATGGTTTTTGACAACATCTGGTGATTTAATCTGTTTTAACGTTTCGCCCTTGTGGCCTTTTGGGCCACCACTGTTACGTTTCCCATTTTCACGTAGTGATGTCGTACGGCGTAGTTTGCCTAACCCGTCACTTGAGGGGGGGCTTTGAGCTGTTGCTGCTATTCTTGTTCAGTCGTTTTTCCAGCTCTGCTATTCGTGCAGCTTGCTGTTCTACGATTTTTTCCAGTTCAGCAATCTTTGCCAAAAGCGTTGTGATGATTTGTTCATGGTCTTTCATGCAGCTATTTGATCATAACCGCATAATTTTTCAAGTGTTTTTTACATTAATTTAATACCTGCCAGTTGCTGGAGATCCCTCGCTGCACTCGGGATGACGTGGGGAGTTACGAAAATTCTAATAATTATTGGAATTATTTTTTTATTGCTAGGGTTATTCTGGCCTTGGGTTAAAAAAGCCGGCTTGGGTCGCTTGCCTGGAGATATCCTGCTTCGCAAAGGAAATTTTACCTTCTATTTCCCCATAACCACATCCATCGTTATCAGTATTGTAATCATCATTATTATGTGGCTTTTAAATCGATAAAAAGCATGATTATAAAAAAACTGCCTCACGACAAACCACGTGTGTCCTTACTTTATTTATTTGTGGCATTTCCGCCTGTGCTTGTCTTGTCCTATGTATAAGTTATGGGTTTAATACAAGTGCATTTGTGATACTATCTACACCATGAAAATCTTTATACCATTTTTATTCTTTACCAGTTCGTTAGTGCACGCTTTTTCTTGTCATGATCCTCAAGTCATTCAGCAGGCACCCATTCAATTTGATAAACAACGTATTGCTTTAACACGAGAATATCAATTAATCCATTATGGCATTGATTCAAAATCGATTGATATTGAACCAAAAATGATCGTGCTGCATTGGACATGCATTCCCACATTCGAGGCGACCTTTCGCACCTTTAACTCCCCGACTTTTCCCAAGAATTCGCCACGGCAAAAAGAGTTGCCGGGCGCCTTGAATGTGTCCAGTCATTTTTTAGTCGATCGTGATGGCAGTATTTATCAACTCATGCCTGAAACCTGGATGGCAAGGCATGTCATAGGCTTAAACCATTATGCGATTGGTATTGAAAATGTCGGTGGAATCGATGGAAGGGACGATCTCACGGAAGCACAAGCCAAGGCAAACGCATTTTTAGTTTGTTATTTGAAGAAAAAATATCCGGAAATAAATTACATTATCGGCCATAATGACTATTTAAAATTCAAAAAAACGTCTCTTTGGCTTGAACAAGACCCTCACTATCAAACCGATAAAAATGATCCTGGACCACACTTTGTTGAGAAAGTAAAGCAATTAGCTAATCTGTCCTGATAACAAAAAATAATTACTCGTCAAGACTATTTTTTAAATTTTCTCTGGTAAGATTTAACCTGGTGCTCCGCAGACAGGCTCCAAAACCAATCTGTGAATATCTTTATCGAGACAACCTTTATATAATTCTCAGCCTCATGCTATTAATTCATAAAATTTAATATATACAATAAGTTATAAAAAATTAAACCCCTTGTTGTTTATTCAGAAATTCTGTGGATAAATTTGTGTACGAAGAATTAAACACAAGACCCGACTTAATACAATAAGCCAATATTTTTCATTCCATACCTATTTAACATTAGCCATGTCATTTTAAACTCGTTATGATAACAATCATAAGGATACCAAGGACAGTTCATCCGTTTAAACAAGCTATGAAAGCTCAAAATAATCTATCAATTTCAGTGATGGTTATCGCAGCCATCGCCTTGGGTAACGCAGGCAGTACGCTTTATCTTCCCGCCATGCCCAATATTACGGAGTCTTTGCATACCACGGGAGCAATGATGAAATTATCATTGTCTCTGTTTTTAATTGGTTTTAGTTTATCTCAGCTGCTGTATGGTCCGTTGTCCGATGCCTTTGGCCGCAAGATCAACTTGCTATTTGGCTTAGGCATTTTTAGCATAGGCAGCATCATCTCTGCTCTGGCCACGGACATTTCCCCATTGCTGGCTGGTCGTCTCATTGAAGGTCTTGGTATTGGAGCCGCCAATGCCGTAGGATATGCCTTAATGCGTGACATTTATAGCGGCTCTAAGTTAACTGCCCAGCTTAGTTATATCAGTGTGTTTGTAGGTTCAATGCCATTAATCGCGCCCGTGATTGGTGGGTATTTAGTGGAATACATTAATTGGCAGTCCTGTTTTTACGTGCTTACTATAGTGGCTCTGCTGTTACTG
This sequence comes from Legionella oakridgensis ATCC 33761 = DSM 21215, assembly GCF_000512355.1. Lineage (NCBI taxonomy): Bacteria > Pseudomonadati > Pseudomonadota > Gammaproteobacteria > Legionellales > Legionellaceae > Legionella > Legionella oakridgensis. The sequence goes on from NZ_CP004006.1 coordinate 2,402,552, forward strand.
GCTTTAAAAATTATGTTTCTGCCAGAAACCCTGGCTCTGCGTGATCCGACAGCGCGCCGTCCTAACGTCATCTTTAAAAAATATTGGACATTATTGACCAGCAGCAACTACATGGGATTTACATTGATTGCCGGCTTTGGGTTTGCTGCTATTTTTACCACAGGAAGCACGCTGCCATTCTTATTAGTTAACAAACTAGGCATATCACCGTCTTTATATGGCTGGATTGCAGGAATTCCAGCGCTCGGTTATTTATCCGGTTCCTTTGTAAGTGGGTATTTGGCCAAAGACATTGCATTATCAAAATTAATCTTATTTGGCTCTCTCTTTGGCATTTTATCCATGATTGTTGGTCTGCTCGTCAATGTGAATGCAGTGCATTTTACCTTATATACGTTGATCGCACCGTTAATTTTTTTCATGTTTGGTATAGGATTTTTAGTTCCTACTGGCTCCTCTGGAGCAATGGCTCCTTTCCCTCAAATTGCTGGTGCGGAATCAGCGCTATTAGGTGCTTTTATGTTTTGTATCGCTTCCATTCTAACAGCGATAGGCTCGCATTTGAACATTACCAATCCTGTTCCATTGTTTCTGTTACTTACCTGCGTTTGTGTGATTACTTTTATTTTATTTTTTGTAGTGAAAAAGGATGAAAAAGATGATTAGACACGTAGTGCTTTATACTTATCGTAGTGATATCCCGGATGCAACCATCGCTGACATTTACGCTCAATTAGATAAAATTTCTGCGCGCTTGCCTGGGCGATTGGCTTACACGTGGGGAAAATATCAGAGTGAGGAAGGGCGTAATAAAGGATATACTCACGCTTTAGTCACCGATTTTATTGACACAGCCGCGCAAAAAGCTTTTTTACTTGACCCAATACGTCTGGAGTTTTCTCAACGTGAAGTCATTCCGCGCATGGTAAATGGCGTCGATGGCCTTGTGTCTTTTGATTTTGTCTGGCATAACTAATTAAAATTTGATGCCTGAGAAAACGACTCATGAGAAATATACAGCTATGTCGAGTATACGAACCGCCATCTTCCAAAAAAGGCGTCTGGTTATTGGTAGATAGGTTATGGCCTCGTGGTCTTAAGAAAGAAGCTCTCGCCTTTGATGTATGGTTAAAAGACATCGCGCCAAGCCCTTCTTTACGAACATGGTTTAATCACGATCCAGATAAATGGGTTGAATTTGCCGACAAATACATCAATGAACTCAAAGACAAATCAGAACTAATTACACACATTCTGGAGAAAGCTCAAAATTCAGACCTTGTCTTGTTTTACGCAGCAAAAGATAAACAACATAATCATGCCCGAGTTCTGAAAGCAGTTCTTGAATCCTGGCCAAAACGACCTGAATTTAAAGAATGAGCCGTTAATTTCAGTTGTGAATATTAAGTAGTAGTTGTAATTCCATTTTATTATCAAGAATATCAGCCAACGTATACCCTTTTAAAACAGTCATAAACTGTTCCTTAGCCTCATATAAAATTCGTTTCAATTTACAAGCAGGCGCGATGCAACAATTGGCTTTTTCCCGATTAAAACAAGGAACCAAATCAAAATGCGGTTCAAGCTTTAAAACCAAGTCACCCAAATTAATATCCACTGGATTTGCATTTATGGATATTCCACCACTTTTTCCTCTGGTGGTTTTGATGAGTCCCATTTTAGCAAGATTATGAATAATTTTGACTAAATGGTTGGATGAAATATGGTAAGCATTTGCAATGTCGTTAATGGTGCATAGCTCTTTTTTCAAAGCAACATAAATCAAAGCTCTTAATGAATAATCCGTAAACTGAGTCAATTGCATAAGGATCTCGAAAATTATTTGTTGACGCGTATTATTTCTTTTTATAAGATGTATTTTAAATACATCTTTAAGGAGTTTATCATGTCTGAGTCGCTTTTTACACGTCTAGGCGGTCAAAACGCGGTCAATACTGCCGTTGATATATTCTATCGTAAAATCCTGCTGGACGATCGGGTAAATTATTTTTTTGATGAGGTGGATATGGAGCAGCAAATCATCAAACAAAAAGGATTTTTAACGATGGTATTTGGTGGACCCAATCACTATACAGGGAAAAACATGCGCGAGGGACATCGACATTTACTGAAAAAAGGTCTCAATGATTCGCATGTAGATATTATCATTGCCCATCTGGGTGCCACATTAAAAGAACTGGGAGCCAGTGAAGCTGACATCCAAGAAGTGGCCGCCATTGCCAACAGTGTTCGTTCAGACGTTTTGGATCGATGATACCATGCCAGAACTTATCTACAATAATCAAACCTGCTCTATAAAGGATGGAGAGTCTGTTTTAGAATGTTTGTTACGTCATAACATTGATCATCCACATTCCTGCCGCATTGGTGTATGTCAAGCTTGCCTGATTAAAACGACAGAATCCGTTATGGAGCCCCAATGGCAGGAAGGCCTTCCAGACACGCTTAAAGCCCAAGGTTACTTCCTGGCCTGCCAGGCAAAACCTTCTGTTAACCTCCATCTAAGCGCAGCAGAGACCTCTGAATGTGACCAAGAAGCTATGATCACTGAAATAACCAATCTGACGTACAATGTCATTAAAGTTAAATTGTTCACAGAAAATCTTAATCACTGGACGCCCGGCCAATATCTCAATTTCATCAATTCGGATGCAATCGGTCGCAGTTATTCCATTGCTAATCTACCTGCTAAAGAAGGTTATATTGAATTACACATCAAGCTTCAACCACAAGGCGCAATGAGTCGATGGCTTCGTGAGCAAGCAACGGTTGATACGCTTGTTCATATCCGAGGTCCTTTTGGTAAATGCTATTATATTAATCTTGAAAAAAAATCCTTTGATATCCTGCTTGCCGGCACAGGCACTGGACTAGCACCACTGCTTGCCATTGCCAAGGATGCGCTCAGCCAACACCATCCAGGAAAAATTACATTAATTCACGGAGGATGTATTGATGAAGACATCTATTATAGTGAAGAGCTTGAAACACTGGCCATCTTTCACCAGAATTTTAATTACATCCCTTGTGTATTAAAAAGCAATGGCCGTTATCCAGAAGCCAATATTAACCAGCAATTGCTGAAACATTTGGCCAATACCACTCATACTCAGGTGTATGTGTGCGGGCCCAAGGAAACAACCAATGCATTAAAAACAAAGGCATTTCTTGCTGGTGTGCCTTCTTCAGGCATTCATAGTGATGCTTTTTTATAAATATCTAGGAATTTTTCCGGTTATTAAAAGTAACGGCGTTCCTTAGTTTTTTAAAAATAATTCACTCATAGAGAGCACCCATGTGTTATGGATGCATTGATCTTGCAATGATTTATATAAGGCAAAATTTGGCATCATTATTTATAAAATTTTTGCATAAACCATATATCTCATTTTTGTCTTGCAACTCAGTTAGGGCTTCATTAATTGTCTGCAATGTCTTTGGATCTCGCACAGCAAAAGCCAACTCCGTTGATCCCAAAACAAACTCTTGCAAGCTATAACGATATAACTGATTATGAAAAACATATTTGATAGAGGCGTAATTTGCTATCACACTATCGACTTGCTTATTCTCTAATAAGTTTAATCCTTCTTCTAACGTCGTAATGTAGGTTATTTGAATTTTATTTTCTTTAAAAATATCAATCAACGGCGAAAATTTCCTGATGGCTATATGTTTATTGGTTTCTTCATTGATGGCTTCCGTATTCAAGCCTATATTCGTATGAGCAATTAACATGGTGGAAGTAACCGTTGCCGAAAACATAGAGATGAAAGATAATCCCATTAATAACCACAATATACTGAAAAATAACATTAATTTTGATTTTGGATAGAAAATATAATTTAACGAAAATAAAGCACTTAATGAATTTAAAAAAGCATATAAAAAATGCTCAAACCAATTTTTTTTATACCAATAATATTCAAAGATGGCCATTATTAATCCAAACAACACCGTCACTATCAAAAAAACAAGCAAAAATGGCATGATGGTGTGAATTAATGTTTTAAACACTGCTGAGATTCTGGGTAACTTATTAGCTGAAATTATACCAATTGTATTTATAAAGTACGGTCTGGAAAAAGATAATGATTTAATTAAATTAAAAGTAACCGGTATAGGAGAAACAATGACGTCAATGTTCTTGTTCTTATAAGCTTGAATAACTGCCATTTCATTAGCAAATAATTGATATTCAAAATTCAGTTTTGCTGCTTTTGCAACAGTTTCCCAAATTGCGATGGATATTCCCGAATATTTTCCTTGGTTTTCCATCACAAAAGGAGGATCTAGCACTATTCCTACTTGTATAGGAGATGCCATACAAACATTCAAAAAAAGAAACAACACGATAAAAATACAACTAAAGATAGATTTATTTTTATCCACTTTTAATCCGCTGGGTAAAAAACAAAAATTTTATTTTATTGTCATTCATTGTAACTTTTTATAACTATTGTGCCAGCGTTATTACAACACCTGCTTTTTTATACTAATTTTGGCCCAAACATTAATTAATTAATGCCTATGGAGAATCTAGTCATAGAATTGTGGCTTTTTCCTTAACTCTTTTGTTTGGCCTTGCTTGGACTTTTCATCCAGCATCTTCTGTTGAGCTCGTCTTGAACGTCTTTTCTTTTGGCGTTTTATTTTTTCTATTCTTTGCTGCTCTTTTGTTTTTTCATCTCTTAAGATTGAATGCAATTTTTCACAAAGTCGCATTCTTGCAAAATAGCGGTTATCTTCACGGCTTCTGGATTCCTGACACTTTATCTCTACTCCGGATGGCCAATGTTTCAAATAGACGGTGGCAGCCGTTTTATGCAATTTTTGCCCGCCCTTACCACGACCAAGGATAAATTTTTCGATAAGATCCGCTTCATTAATATGAAGTTTGCTCATCCAATCTGTTAGTTTTTCCCATTTATCTTTACGGATCATGACATTCGATGCTTGCCGCCCTAAATCATTATCATAGTCCACGTCTCCCAACTCAATCTATGCTTGCTGTATAATACGGTCAGTAAAATTGAAAGAGTATTTAGTATGATTCAAACTTCGCAAGATAAATCTTGCTGGCTGATTATTCAAAATAATGACTCTGTATTGTTAAGTAAAAATAATACGTTACTAAATGGAAATGACATTGCATGCCTATCGGCGTACTTTACAAGAAGTTTTCAACTGGGGATGTTGAAAGATACAGAATATTTTTGCGCTGAAATACATGCAAAACAGAGTGCTTTCAATGAATTTAATGCTGTTTCCTTACGCCAAGCGTTATCACTATTGACCCCGGATGAATATGGCATGGGCGTTAAAGCCTATTCTGTTATTAACTGGGATAAAAACCACCAATTTTGCGGACGTTGTGGTGCACGTACTATTCATCAAAATAAACACTTTGAGCGAACTTGTCTCTCCTGCCGTATCAGTTTCTTCCCAAGGATTTCGCCTTCCATTATTGTGCTCATCCATAAAGGCGATCAATTAGTGATGGCAAGAAGCTCGCATTTTTCAGCAGGGATTTATGGTCTTATTGCCGGCTTCGTTGAGGCAGGAGAAAGTCTTGAAAACGCTGTGCATCGGGAAGTAAAAGAAGAAATAGGACTAGAAATAAAAAATTTATCCTACTTTGGCTCGCAGCCTTGGCCATTTCCCGATTCATTAATGCTTGCATTCACCGCGGAATATGCCTCTGGTGATCTTGTAATAGACAAAAATGAAATTGAAGAGGCTGGATGGTATCGATATGATAACTTGCCTGGCCGCCCATCCATGGCAATTAGCATTGCTTCAACATTGCTGGATAATTTTATTAATGTATGCCAAGAAAAGTATAAATATTAATGCTCCTTAAATGAGCATCGTGATATAATTTGTGCTTTTTATTGGAAGATGGCGCATTATGCCTAAAGAGAAAAAAACGTTATGGGATGCCTATGCCTTGAGTGTAAGTTATACAGGGCTTACTACTTTAATAGGACATCCAGCTGAACGACTTAAAGTTGCCATTCAAACCAATCTTTCTCAGAGTGCTTATTCAGTCACGAAACAATTTGCAACCGCCAATTTAAGGCACTTTTCTACCGGTTTCTTTTCTTGCGTTCTTCGTCAACAAAGCAAAGTGGCATACAGGCCTCTCTTGATGACCCATATACCCAATGAAATTGATAGACTACAGTTTCCCATGATGATTGGAAGTATCCTGAAAGCAACGGTAGCGAGTACCCTAGATACGTTGGTACTTAGCCCCATTGAGAATATTAAAACAATACAAATGAGGGCTATAGCAAGCCAAGACAAGCCTATAAAACCTTTGCAAGCAATGCAAACCGTTTATTATCAACGAGGATTGCCAGGCTTTTTTGCTGGCAGTGCTGCGACACTGGGAAAAGCCTTTCCTAGCTGGGTATATTTATTCATGACTTATAATGCCATTAAAACCAAACGGGAAAAGCAAACCTTTCTATCAACCATTTTATGGGCAACTGCAGCCTCTGTTCCCGTTACTGTTACAACGACACCGCTTGATGTGATAAAAAGCCAACAACAGGCTTTTAAAAGTGAATCCAATCAAACGATCGGGGCCGTTGCCTCACAAATTTATAAAAATCATGGCTTTGGTGCTTTTTTTAAGGGATTTAATTGTCGCTTATTGCATAAATCATTATCGACTGCTGGAGCTTATATGATTTTAGACGTTGCAAGTAATATAAGTTTCAATAAGTAAATAACGGCTATTGTTAATCCTTCCATCGTCTGGTTATTAGCCGCCAATTGAATGAATGTCAGGAAATGAATATCCTACCATGCATTGCATTTCCACGTCTTTTTAGCTAATACTAAAAATAATACGTCTCCTAAATAAATGCTGGAAAATGGGGCTTGCATTCAAAAAAATCGACCGTTATCCTCATGTTCGAAAATTAATAGACATCATTCTGCAATTGGATCCGTTGCAAGGCGATGGATTAAAAAAATCGCTGCCCAGACTAACAAGCGGTGAAATTGAGGCACTGGAAGATTATCTGATCTTTTCTCTTAAACAGGGCCTTTCTCTTGATTACCTCGCCCATTGTTATCAAATGATAGTCTTGGATTTTATAAAAGAGTCTCTTTACTTCAAGACGCATAAAAAATACCGCTATTCGAGCGTTGCCGAGGTTGCCGATCAAGTTTATTTTGATAAAAAATATATGTCCTCCTACATGCATGGAGTATTTATTTCGTTATTTTTCTGGCCCAACCATTTGAGCCTTTATCGATTTTTTAGAAAGACCATTCCAAGAAAAAAGCAAGGGATTTATCTCGAAATTGGCCCTGGTCACGGCTATTTTTTCTTTACTGCCTTAAATCTTAGCGCATACACTCATTTCATAGGGATTGATCTGAGTGAAACGAGCATTCAACAAACCAATGCCTTAGCCAATTGGAAACCGCATGAAAAAAATATACAGCTGCATTGCACTGATTTTTTCAACGCACCATTAGAAGAATCACACTTTGATGCAATTGTCATGGGAGAAATGCTAGAGCATGTGGAAAATCCGCAAGATTATTTAAAAAAAATTGCATCCATTGCCAAGCCAGAAGCCTATATTTTTTTAACAACATGCATTAATGCACCAGCGATTGATCACATTTATCAATTTAAGAATTTACAAGAATTAGACACTCTTTTTACTCAAAGTGGCTTGAACATCAAAAAGCAATGCATACTGCCTTATGTGGATAAAACCTTAGAGGAATGCATAAACAATTATTTAGCTATAAACGTCGGGTATGTCCTTGAAAAGAAATCAATTAGATAAAAATCCTCTGCGGTTGCCTAACGTATTGGAATATCCTTTGGACTCGGCTCTGATTTTGAGGAAAAAACATATCATAAAAAAAGCACTCTTGCTTAATCAGGAGCTCATTTCAAAAAAAATTGCCTTGTTAGGTGGATCCAATACATCAGAAATTAAATCCATTTTGGAACTGTTTCTTTTAAAGATTGGTATTAAACCAGAATTTTATGAATCTCAATTCAATAAATATTATGAAGAAGCTATTTTCCCACAGCAAGCGCTTACACAATTCAAACCGGATCTGATTTACATTCATGTAACCAATAAAAATATCTCCTCCTATCCTTCAATAACCGACTCTATGGAAGACATCGAGCGTCTTTTGCAACAAGAATGTAATAAATATCTTACGATTTGGGCTGGTTTAAAGCAATACGGCTGTCCCGTCATTCAAAATAATTTTGAGCTGCCTCAACAACGTATTCTTGGTAATTTGGATGCTTATGATCCTCGAGGTGCGGTTCATTATATAACTCGATTAAATTTATTTTTTGCCGAAGAAGCCTTACATCAAACTAATTTATATTTAAATGATATTCATTATCTTGCAGCCTCTTTGGGGTTATCTCGTTGGTTTGACCCTCAACTATGGTATGTTGCACGCTATGCTCTAAGCTATGAAGCCATCCCCTATCTCGCCCAAAATCTATCAGCCATTATGGGTAGCCTATGGGGGGTATCCAAAAAAGCAATCGTGCTGGATTTGGATAATACCTGCTGGGGAGGAACGATTGGTGATGATGGACTAGAAGGCATAGTCATTGGTAAAGACACGCCACTAGCTGAAGCATTCAGTGACTTTCAATCTTATCTTAAAAAATTAAAAGAACGCGGGGTTGTTTTGACTACTTGCTCTAAAAATGAACCGGAGCAGGCCAAACAAGGATTCAGACATCCTGATACCATTTTGGTTGAAGAAGATTTTGCATTATTTGCAGCAAGTTGGGAACCAAAAGATAAAACCATGTTACAAATCAGTGATCGATTAAATCTCGGTTCAGGCAGTTTTGTTTTTATTGATGACAACCCTGCAGAGCGACAATTGGTAAGAACTAATTTCCCCATGGTCAGTGTTCCTGAAGTAGGCAGTGAGGTGATAAATTTCATCAACCACATTGATAAAAATCATTTTTTTGAGACAGTCAGCGTTTCAAATGAAGATCTCATACGCACCACCGATTATAAAAATAAGGAAAAGCGTGCCGCAATCGTTCATCAATTCATCAATTATGAGGCGTATCTCGATAGTTTATCGATGTCTGCTGAAATTAAACCGTTTACGCCTTTGTATATGGAGCGGATTACGCAATTAATTAATAAAACCAATCAGTTTAATGTAACGAATAAACGTTTTACATTAACCGAACTTGATGCCATCAGTAAAAATACGAATTATATGACGTTATATGGGCGGCTCATGGATTGTTATGGCGATTTTGGCCTCATTTCAGCGCTCATTTGCAGAATTGAAGGCAAGGCCTGTCATATTGAGTTGTGGGTGATGAGTTGTAGAGCATTTCAAAGAACCATGGAACATGCCATGCTGGATACTCTTGTTGCTTGGTGCAAAACCTTAAATATTGACACCATCATTGGTTCTTACCATCAAACCAGCAAGAACCATTTTGTTGCTCATTTATATGAGCGGTTAGGATTTACCAAGATAGTAAACAATGTCATGCCTACATGGAGTATACCAGTCAATGAATATAAAAATAAAAACAGGCACATAAAGGTGAACAATGACTAGAGAAGACGTTGTAAGAAGAATGCAAGAAATTTTTAGAGACATTTTTAATGATTCATCATTAATCGTTTCGGAACACTTAAATACGGGGGATATTGATTATTGGGACTCTTTAAATCACATTAACCTCCTCAGTGCGATTCAACAGGAGTTTCATGTAACGTTTGAGTTAAATGAGTTGCATGATTTAAATAACGTTGGTGCTATCGTTGATTCCATATTAAAGAAATCACGCCAATCACAATAAATAGATACACAAGCGTTTTAGTATGTATTAGGTTGTTTTCTATTTAGTTCATTCTAAAGGAATAACAAACTTAAGATAGGAGAATATCTGGAAAAATTGTTTTTAACTGATGAAGCAAACGTGTATGAACCCCTTTTGCTGCCGAACTGTGTATGTTAATCACCAGGTTGTCGTTTAAGTGTTCCACATGAAAAAATATCAACCTCCCAAGAGTACAAATGTACGTTTTTGACTTTGGCCAGTGAATATAATGATTCACGATGGAATCATTGCCATACATGGTCCTGTTCATATCGTCCATGTAGGTCAACATTAAATAATAAGGTTGATGGTAAGGAGAAATGTATTGATTTAAAAGCGTCTTTCCTTCCAATAAAATACGTGTTATTGCCCCATAGCTCATATGTTTAAAATAGATTTTTAATGTTTCGTTTATTGTTTCAGCAAATTGCTTAGGTGTGAGCTGTGCTTGATCTAAAAAAAGAGGCAATCCTGTCGCTAAATTGGTAACCAGTTCGCGAATACCCGGTATGGGTAAAAAACGATTGGATAAGCTGGTGTAAAGTGTCAATTTATCACTACCAGAAACTTTGCATAACAGATTGTAGAGCAGAACCGTAATAATAACGTTTAAAGGAACGCCATTCATATGGTTTTTATCAGCATATTGCTTCATTTGCTTTGTGGTAACAACAAGACAACTGGAGTTGAATTGCAACGTTCCATAAAATAAATGGTCTAACTGATAGAACTGTTCTGGATCAATGGCATTAAAAATCTTTTTTAATTCTTCAGGATTAGAAGGCTCATTAAGTGATGCATGGTATGTTCTGTTAAGTGCCTGGATTTCTGCTTGTGGATTTTTTGTTTTTTCGGGTACAGGTCAGCATATCTGCGAAAAATTTCTTCTAAAATAATTTTATTGGACCAGCCATCCATAGCAATATGATGAAAGGCGATGATTAAATAATATTGTTTCTTTTTTCTTTGCAAATAAATATTGACCAATCGCTCGGCGTGTATGGTGACTCTTAGTTTGACAATATCACGTTCAGGAAAAAATACAGAGCCTTTAAAATAAATAGACGACTGTTTCGGAGCTGGGTCAAAATAATAATCGTCTATTTCCCGAGTCAATTTACTGTTCAGCAGGTAATGATTATCTAATGTTTTGCGGATGGCCTCTTCTAATTTAGGAATATCAATACTTTCTTGTAAATTTAAGTAATGGATAATATAAGTGACTGCCTCAGGATGATTGTGATGGAATTCATAAGAATAAGCATTTTGCTGTATTTTATCTAATTTCACCCTTTTTTATTAGTTTCTTCCTCTTGAACAGTCAATAAACAAGCAAAAATATCGGAGATTTTAGTGGCGTTATTTATTTTTGAGATATCGAGCCATTTATGCATGGTTTCTAATAGAAAAGAAGCCAGTTCGATGTAATCCATCGATTCAAACCCCAAATCAACCAACCGTACTTCAGTATCAACGAGGTCATTTTTAAAATAACGCTGGAAATAATTGGTGATGTTTTTATTAAAATCATCCATATTGTTATGCCTATGGCTTGTTAATTGCTTCAATGAACCACGATTAAATTTTTATTGTCCGAATATAAGTTGGATTAATTATTGTTAGATTAACAGTTTATTTTTAGTTTATTGCGACTATACATTCCTAGCGCTCTATGAACCAGATTTAAGGCCGATGTATTATCCTAAATTGGCTGATGAAATGCTCCAGCTGCCTATTTAGATCAAAACAATACCATTTTAAGTTAATTTAGCACCATTATGTTGCGCAAGTTATCGTCATCCTGAGCAAAACAAAGGATCTCCTCGCTTAAACATCAGGAATTATCTACAGAAGATCTCTCGCTTCGCTCAGGATGACACCTTTTGTTTATATTGTGATTTTACCCCTTGCCCATTGATATGATGACCTATGGATCAAATGACGTACTATACTATCAATAATAGAACTCTTTTTCTCAATAGGGAAAGGAGGAGAAAATGAGTATTGAACGCAGTCTAGCCATTATTTTTGGTCTAGTATTTATTTTAGTTGGAATTGCGGGTTTCGTGCCTAATTTGTTAACGGATGGCAATCTTCTTATGGGTCTTTTTATGGTTGACCCAATCCATAATTCCGTTCACTTGCTAAGTGGAATTATTGCTTTAATTGCTGCCTCTACCACAGTTTTTTCACGATTATACTTTCAAATTTTCGGTACTGTTTATGGTATCGTTGCCCTCATAGGATTTATAACTGGCGGTAATCTTATAGTGATGCATATGAATATAGCCGATAACTTTTTGCATTTAATAATAGCGGTAGTCGCATTATTCATAGGCTTTTTCATGCGTCGTAAAATGTCCTAACCCAACTATTATTTTTATCGCTTTTGAGCTTCAGAGGGTACATTTGATATCCTAGGCAGCAAAGAAACTTAAAGCATATTAGCTTCATTCCCTTATTTGTTCATATTACGACTTGTAGCAAAATAAACCCTATTCTATATTTTTAATCCATCTTAGTTGAAAAAAACAGCGTTAAGACCCAAAGATAGCTTTGTGATGAACGGTATTTATTTAATGATTATCTTACGAATTGCAGTTAGGACATTGGAATCCATAATAAGCTCAACCAAATAAGAAATAGCCATTCCGACATCATAGTGCCATCATTGCTACCACCTATTCATTAAGAATTATTTTTAATCAAAAATATTAATAAATATACTAATATTAAACTATTAGATACAGTGAAATTAGCAATCATGCCTTTTCCTGAACAAGTAGATAACCATACCCTGGCTAGATTGGCAAATCACTATGCACGTTTTCAAATACGTGAAGGCACATCTCAACTTCAAAATAATTTATATGATATTGATAAACAAGCTGCTCTTAATAAAGCGCTTGCCGATATAAGACAAGCTTTTGCAAAAGAAGATTTTTTTCTAAATATTGAAACTACAATTACAAGATTTGAGAAACGTATTGCCGATTGTAAGAAATTTTCCATTGGAAATTGTCATGAATTAGCCTTAATGGCTTTGGATTACATGATAAGAAATCAACCAAATGTACACGCAGAAGTTTACTCTATTGAAGGAGGTGATCATGCATTTTTAGTAATTGGCCGTAAAATCGATAGCGATCCGGAGAAACCTGAAACATGGGGGGATGAAGCATATATTTGTGATCCTTGGTCTAATCATGTTTATCCAGCTGCAGAATATTTAGATAAAACTAAAAATTTTTATTATATAACCACTCCTGATGGAAGACAGATAAATTATATTGAAGATTTTGATCCCTCAAGACATAAAATGGTTCCGGTCCAGAATCAAAATAGTATTCATTTTTTACAAGAATCTTCAAAACTGAATACTATTTTATTGGATGTATTTACCACAATTAATGAAAGACATTGTGCTATTTTTGATGAGTTAGCTAATGATCTCAATGAAATTTCTATCAAATTAAATAAAAAGTATGGACAAAATGATCCTAAAGTTAAAATTTTAAATGAAAAAATAAACATCATTAGAGAAGAAACTGCAAAAATGCGATCGGAATTCAATGATTATGCTCAACGTTTAAGATCTGAAATGAATCCTGAGACATATCATGCCCATAAAGAAATAAATGATGATTTACAGAGAATGATGAAAAATCGACTAAAAATCTACGTGAGGCTAAAGTCTTATCAACAGAAGAAAGTACTGGCTTGGATACATACCGTAAAGAGGATTCGCTTATCACTATAATAATGAAATTTCTTCATATAAAACCTACATCATCACGGGAATATAAAGCTGCTATTTCAAAATCGGAAGAACAGTTATCAGAATTCTCTGATTTAATAACTACATCCTTAAGAACATAATAAAGAGGCACTACTCCAACAAGGGAAGAATTCAAACCATATATTATTATCTTAAACTTACTGATAAATATCTCCCAGCTGCACTCTTTCAAAGCATGCAAAGAGCCATTTTGCCTCATTAACATGATTACCTATTGAGTCCGATAACCTACTATTAGTAACGGCCCTCTTTAGTTAAATAATTTTGAGCCGCATTAAAATTAGTAGATTGAGTGATAGAAAATCCTGAAGTATTTAAAAAAAAATATTCTCTTGATTAGATTTATCTCCTATCTCATTTCTTGGCCTTTTATTGCTTTGAGTAGCATAAAGGTAATATGTTCCTGATTAATAATCTTGTTCCCTAGGATACTCGTGGAAAAAATTCAAAATTTTCATCCTATTATGGGAGATTGGAACACAGGAAATTTAAACAGCCTTATTTTTGATACACTATTGCCATTAAACTAAGTTGATTATTTGTAAAGCAATATACATTCTTACATAAGTGCCATCTAAAAATTATCGAGTTAATCACCTTATTCATTCCATGACTTGTAGTAAAGTAGGCCATATGCTATATCTTAAACATCTATTGACCACCATTTAGTTGAAAAAAGTGACATAAAAACAATCCATGTATCTTGAATTGTGCTGAATGGTTGCAGTTAGGACAGATTAGCAAAGGAGCAAGGCATGATGAAAATTGCCTGTGGTCTGCTGGTTTGGTTTATTTCTACCCTATTTGTAATCTATGCTTTTTGTTTAAATACCGCCGCAGCGGTATTCTCAAGTGCTATCAAAACTTCCCTGCAGTTTACAGACCTAGAAGTTTCTTATGCAGTTGGCGCCTTTATTGCCGGCTTTGCATTGATGCAAATTCCAGCAGGTTATCTCTTGGATCGCTTTAATACGAAGCTAGTTGTCGGTTTTGGAGTTTTGTTATTAGCATTAGGTAATATTCTAATTTCTTATGCTGATAGCTTGGCATTGTTTTCTTTTTCAAACTTTATCCAGGGGATGGGCGGTTCTTTTGCTTTTATTGCAACGGCTGTGCTTGTATCCAATTGGTTTTCTGCACAAATGTTCCCAATTTTATTTGGTTTAACACAAACATTATCGTGCGTATTGGCTGGTATTATTCACTACGCTTTTATGAGAGAGTTAATCACCCATCCTTGGAATGTACTTTATAAATACTTAGCTTTGTTTGGCTTAATCTTATTTGTCCTAACATTACTCATCGTTCGCTCACCTAACGCTGAAAAAGTGGTTGAGCCGTTGTCTTTGGGAAGTACTCTTAAAAAAGTTTGCGGAAATGGTCAATTATGGTTATGCGCAATAGCCGCTGCCACATCATTTGGTGTCTTGTTAGCCTATGCAGGTTTTTGGTATATGGACATCGAGAAATTTTATGCAGTCTCTAAAGACCGTGCCTTTATTCTTAGTGCAATTATTTTTACTGGCATTGGTATTGGCACACCACTGTTGGGATATGTGTCGAATCTACTCAAATCCAGGAAACTTGTAATTCACGTGACAGTGGTGTTAGGCACTATGGCTTTACTCCTTGGTATTTATTTACCACACTATAATTTTAATAACCTGATTCTAATTAACATAGTCTCTTTTCTGATTGGATTTTTTCTATCTGGATCCATGTTGATTTATACCATCGTCAGTGAAATATCAACGGATAATACACGCGGGTTTGCATTAAGTGTTACAAATACTTTCGTATTTTTATTCAATACATTGCTGATGTTTCTTCCCTATTGGTTTATTACTAAGCTGTCGCAAAATTTCTTTACCTATCTTTGGGTTTTACCATTTAGCGTCCTGATTTCAATTCTTTTGCTTTACTTTATTAAAGAGTCATACCGGTAACCTTATTTCCAGGGAGATCTATACTATGAATGCTCATCAGTGTGCTTACCGTGGCCGGATTTTTTATTTTAAAGACTCCTCAACGTTCAATACGATTCCTAGCAGCAAAGGGGTTGATAAGAGCTTTCATGAGCACAGTTATTGCTATCTGGAAGATGGCATTTTAATAGTGGATGATCAGGGAAAAATCTCTGGGGTTGGCCAATATGCCGATATGAAAAAGGATTTAGAGGGCATTAATGTCGTTAACTATAAGGGCAAATTGATTACCCCCGGATTTATAGATACACACAATCACGCCACTCAAAGTGCTGTCGTTGCAGCTTATGGAGAAAAATTGCTTGAGTGGTTAAACAACTATGTCTTTCCTGCTGAAAGCCATTATAAAGATGATGATCATGCTCGAACCGATTTAAATTTTTTATTGATCAAATGCTAAAAAATGGGACTACTACAGCAGTATCCTTTGGTCCATTATTCTACGATGCAACTAACATTTTTTTCGAAGAATTGCAAAAAAGAAATATGCGTTTTATTACCGGCAATACCATGATGGATGATAACTCACCAGAATATTTAAGGCTTCCAGCAAAAGAAAATTATGATATCGCGAAAAAATTAATTCATAAATGGCATAATAAACATAGACTTAGTTTTTGTGTAACTCCACGTTTCGGCTTATCTTGCTCTGAACAAATGTTAGATATGTGTGGGGCATTGGCTAAAGAACACCAGGATGTCTATATTCAGACACATCTTGATGAAAATGTGAATGAGATTAAAGCAACACACGAAAAATTTCCTTGGAGCAAACATTACACCGATGTCTACGATCATTTTGGATTGGTTACAGACCGTGCCGTTTTTGGGCATTGCATCCACCTTACTGAACAAGAATTAGCAATCTTCAAAGAAAAAAAAGCGATTATTGCCTCTTGCCCTACGAGTAACAATTTTCTTGGAAGTGGTTTATTTAATTTTCAACGTACTTCTAAATACACAGAACGTATCACCTTTGCTACAGATTGGGGTGCAGGAAATACCCTGTCTATGCTAAGAGTTATGGATGATGCCTATAAAGTTGCCATGCTCTCGGGGTTTAAATTACCCAGTATGATGAGATGGTATGTATGTACCCTGGGTGCAGCGAGGGCATTACAGATGGAGGATAAAATTGGCAATTTTGAAGTAGGTAAAGAAGCTGATTTCATAGTGATTGATCCAGACGCATCTCCTATATTAAAGTATCGTAATAATCAAGTTGATGATATTTTTGAGCTTTTATTTATTATGATGTCATTAGCCGGTGAAGAAAACATCGCCGCCACTTATATTATGGGTAAGCCCGTGTATATAAATCCATTAGAATCAAAAAACTAAGAAGCTATCTTCAGAGTCGTTAGACTTTTAGCCCTGTATAATTAGACTCTGAAGACAAGTTCTGAAAAAAGATGATGATTAATACAATACATCAACGTACTATAATTGGCTTAATGGCTTTGATTTTTTCAAACACGCCTTTTGCCAATGTCATTTCAGAATCGGAATCAAATGCCGCCCGAATCCTCATGCTGGAACAAGCGCTAGCGCCTAATAGTCCCTCTGAAGTTGCGGCCTTGTTCGCAAAAGCAACAAAAGCTCGCAACTGTGCCGTTCAATTTATGTTAGTTTCAACCTCGTTAAAAAATAAATATAAAGAGAGCTGTCCATATTGGGTCTCTGGTACCTCCAGTCCTTGGATTACTTCTTACAGGATTGATAAATTTTCTAATAACAAAAAATCCAGTCGATTTAAAATAACTTATCAATGGGCAACAGCCGCTGGTCCTTTTAAGCCCGATCTAGTGCAAATCCTTGTTGTTGAGCCTGTTCCTGTAAACGCACATTCCTCACAAACATTTTGGATTACCAGTCTTAAAGATCGAGACATTCACCCGCAATAGTTTCCCTATCAACTGTTTTCTGATAGTTCTTTAACCCTCTGTAACGCTTTTGGAAATTTATCCTCAAACATTTTTTTCCATTCTTCCAGGGTATCTAGACTAACAATCAATGTAGTAACCCCATTATTTTCTTTGAGAGAATAATTTTCTAAAGCTCCGGACCATTCTTTAGAAAGTTGTTCCTCCCCATTTATTATTTCACCCAAATGCTTAAAAGACATAAACTCATTCGGAATTTTTTCTCAATCACGCTCGACATACCATGGTTACTTTTGGGATCAATAAACTGTATTCTGCTCCCTTCCATCCAATCGCTAACAGCATACGAGCCTTCAGCAAAAACACTTGTCCAATCTGTAAAAGTTTTATCCCCCCAAAGGATTTTCCAGACTTTTTCCTTAGATGCATTAATATTGATTGAAAAATGCAAGGTTTCCATTCTATTGCTTCTCCTCATATTATTTATCATCCAATGTATACCGAATCTGATGTGTCAACGCTTTTCCGAGCGGTAATTTTTGCATATCCCTGCTCGAGCGCCATATCATTAACCAGTATAGCAACGGTTTTGAAAAGTATAGATTAAGAGTTAGGATATTATGGGTTTAATGGTACGTTCAAAATTTACAATATAGACTATCTGTGAAGTAAATGGATTTAATTTTAAATAAGGAATCAATCATGACTGATTTCATCAAACAAACCATTGAATTGGCGGTAGAGAATGTTAAACAAGGAGGCCGCCCTTTTGCTTGCATTATTACAAAAAATAATAAAGTCATTGCTGAGGGAACTAATCAAGTTGCACAGACCAAAGATCCTACTGCTCATGCAGAAATTGTTGCGATACGTAAGGCAACCGCAATATTAAATTCGGAGCATTTGACAGATTGTGAGTTTTTTATCTTAGCCCACCCTTGCCCAATGTGTTTAGCCGCAATGTACTATTGCAGTCCCTTGAAAGTGACCTTTATCACCACCAGGGATGAATATAAAAAATATTACGAGGATCATCGCAAATATTTTACTCTGGACAATTTCTATGAAGAATTTGCTAAACCATGGCAAGAACGTAATATGCCAATGGCTCATCATGTCGATCCAGAGGGGATTGAAGTTTATAAACTTTGGCAGAAAATGAACAAAACTTCCTAGGGATTCATGCCACAACCTCCGTCTTTAAAAGTATCCATCCCAGGGGACAAGACCTCGATTAGTCTATTTTTGATGTTCGGATTGAACGGACTGTTTCACACCACTAGACGTCGGCCCCATTCTTAGATTTAGGTATGGTATTTGCTTCGTTATTTAATTGCTCTATCAGATTAACAAAATCGTTTAAAGAACAAGAATCGCCACCACACTGCTTGATAAGAAGCGGCTTCTGATTATAGGTTACTCTGACCTCAAAATTGGAAGCACCCATATCAAATAATGCATAATTAAGCCGTGAAGCATATGGTGGAATATCGTCTATCGTTTGACCTAATAATTTAAGCTGTGCGGCAAGCGTTGAGTCATGTGCGACAAATAACAGATATTTTAATGAATTACGACGACTGGTTGCGAAATTTATTTCACGCTTAATCGTTTGTGCCAATTCATTTCCTGCAATTAACGCCAACGTTGGGTGATTGTAAATAGAAAGCCAAGCCCATTTACCAGCCTCTGTAATCATCTCGGCGTCCTTTTCCGATAAGCCATTAGGAAGCGGTATATTGTATAAACGTTCGATAAACAGGCGGTCGCTCACATAAATCAAATCAATCAAATTGTTTATTTGGAAACTAACGATTTTGCTCCATGCTGAATAGTGTGATTTGAGCGCCTGATCTTTTTGAATCCAATCTTGACTATTAAAAATATAGGTTTCCAATAATCGCTTGGACAATTCTTTGTCATGATCTGGCACCAAAAGGCTGTCTTGTTCAAGAGGCACCGTATCGATCGGGATAGGCTGCAATCCCTCCGGTAATGCCCAAGTTGAATCATTCAAAAAAGGGCCTGTTCCTAATGGATAAAGTCCAAATAAAATAGATTGAGCACTCATCAAGGTTCTTGCAATACCCGAAGAGCGAACATTCATTGTATTTATATCATAATGCTTAGGTAACAAGTGATCTTCATTAACATATTGTTGCCGCAATGTTTTTCCAAGATTATATTCTTGACGCATGCCCTCCGGCGTCAGCTGCCCTATCCCTTGTGGCCATATTTTTGCCATCCCTGGAGATGGCGTTATTGGCGTCCTATCGCCATGACGCACCACATCAATTGCAAAAATGAGTTTTCCTTGTGCAAAGGTGCCGGTATATACAAAAAACCCAAGAACAATAGAAAAAAGAGATTTTAGCATCATGAATCCATTACACTTAAAACAACTTGATATCATATTGTTTTTCAAAAAATAGTCCCCATTTTATTTATTAATAAATTATCAATCAAATTAAGCATGCCTGGAATTTTGAACATTATAAATTAAAAAAGTATTAGGCCATTGATCTCTGATGATTAAAGATGCGCCATTAAAAACCCGCTCGGAGAAACTCAACATCTGATATTTTGATTTAAAGCCTTATATTCCAATTTTATAACTTATTCATAAATCAAATATATTGATAGAATTAATAGCGTTCTAGCGAAGCTTTCTTGAAGTACTTTTGAAAGATTGAAACTCATTATTTAGACATATATCATCAGCCGATAAAGATCATCAAACCTTTATCCAGGGAATACATGGAATCTGATATCAAATTAAATAAACTTGTTTGGCAATATTTAAAGAAAAAAAATTGTCTTCAGAGACTCTGTTATTCCAACAGTCACCTTTCTCGCTCATGCTTTCTGATGAGATCGCTTTTTTTGTATGCAGAAATATGCGATCTCAATTGTGTCTAAATTTAAATAATTAAAACCTTAGCTCCAGGGTTGGCTTTTACCCAATTCGCCACATACTCGATGTAGTTATTTTTACCAACAGCAATGCATCCACGCGTTGAGCTTGGTAAATTGTTTAACCAGCTAAATCCACTAGACGACTGCGTTGGCCCATGGATCCCTACATCTCTACCAGTATATCCTGCAGCTAATTGCTTTGAAGTCGGATAGAGAATTGGAATAAAGACTTTAAATTGATTGGATTTTCTTGGATAAGCCAACCCATATAAACCAATTGGAGTTTTATTATCACCCGCTCGTTTTTTACCAACGCCTTTATATCCGAGAGCGACTTTAAAGGTCTTAATGACAGTGCCTTGTTTACAAATATTTAAAATTCGCTTTGCAGTATGCACATTGATTCCGTTTGATAAAGGACAAGTCGCCGTATTAGCAAATAAAGCAACTGGAAAAAAAATAGAGATCATGAAGAGAATTGCTTTTATTTTCATATTAATAGACAAAATTTATTGAAATTGGTTAATAATTATTCCATAGTATTCCATTTATTCATAGGGTTGGCAGGCTAAATCTTAGCTCTACACCAATTAAGGGGGCACTGTAATCAAATTAGTCTAGACTAAGTCCTTGATTTAGCGATCAAAAGGAGATTAAAGTGCCTAAGAACAATCTTATCCTAAATTTACCTGGATTTTCCATATTAAAAGTGAGTGGGTATCAACCCTTATTATTAGATGTAACTTATAACCGATTAGCTCGGTGTAGTCATTGCCAAAGTAAGCAGGTTCGCAAGAAATCATCGTATGTAAGAACAGTACACCATGAGTTAATAGGGCATCGTCGAAGTGTATTGAGGTTTAAAGCGTATAAGCTTTATTGTCATACTTGTTGTCGCTATGGTAATCAACAGTTTCCCGGTATCAATAAACATCAACGTGCTACTTGGCGAGCTCAAGCTGCAGTGTTTCATGAGCATAGCCGCGGGGTATCGCAAAAAGATTTATCAGAGCGTTATAAGAAAGGAAAAGCGACCATAGAGCGCTGGTATCAGCGGCATTATGAAGAGCAACATCGAGAATTAATCAATAAACCATGTCCTGTGGTACTGGGTATTGATGAACATTTTTTCAGTAAGAAAGAAGGGTTTGCAACTACTTTTTGTGACCTAAGAAAACATAAGATATTTGATGTGGTTCGTGGCCGTCGTGAGCAAGAATTAAAAGAATATCTCCAGCAATTACCTGGAAAAGAACGTGTCAAAGTGATTTGTATGGACTTGAGCAGTACATACCGTTCCTTAGTAAAGAAGTACTTTCCTAATGCTATGATAGTGGCTGATAGGTTTCATGTAATCCGTTTAATTCAACATCAGTGTATGATGACCTGTCGAGAACTCTCCACTGAAATTAAAAACAATAGAGGTATCTTAGCCTTATTAAGAACAAGACCTGATAACTTAAGTGATGAGAAGAAAGTCAAAAGAGATGCGTTTTTCACTGAAAATCCTGCAATAGAGGCTATATATCAATTTCAGCAACAACTGCACTCACTATTAATGAAAAGGGCGCTAACACAGCATGAGTGCCGTAAAGTAATACCTACTTTCTTAGAAATGTTGGCTGAGTTAAAGCAAAGTGGTTTTAAAGCATTAGCATCATTAGGTAAAACACTTTGGGCTTGGAAAGATGAAGTGGCCAGAATGTGGCGATTTAGTAAGTCAAATGGAATAACAGAAGGCTTTCATCGCAAAATGAAACTCATTCAGCGAAGAGCTTATGGTTTTAGAAATTTTGAAAATTATAGAGTACGTGTTAAGGTCCTCTGCGGGTGATTAAAGCTGCCCCCTTAAATGGGAAAGAGCCAATTATAGAGTACGTGTTAAGGTCCTCTGCGGGTGATTAAAGCTGCCCCCTTAAATGGGAAAGAGCCTGGTTTTAGAAATTTTGAAAATTATAGAGTACGTGTTAAGGTCCTCTGCGGGTGATTAAAGCTGCCCCCTTAAATGGGAAAGAGCCGTAAAGTGCCCCCGGATTTGGGGAAGAGCCGAAATGGCGCGCTCGGAGGGACTCGAACCCCCGACACCTTGGTTCGAAGCCAAGTACTCTATCCAGCTGAGCTACGAGCGCATTCTAGATACTAGATTCCAGGGAATAGAAACTAGATTTGATCAAGTATTATTTTACTGGGAACTGCCGAAATAACAAGTCGCCAGAATGGTGGGCCGTATAGGATTCGAACCTATGACACAGAGGTTAAAAGCCTCCTGCTCTACCAACTGAGCTAACGGCCCTACTTACCTACATCAGAAAAATCGCTGGTAATTCAATCCACTACATTTTACTATGAGGAAGAATTAATTAACAAGCGTATTTATCACGTTGAACATGGTGGGCCGTATAGGATTCGAACCTATGACACAGAGGTTAAAAGCCTCCTGCTCTACCAACTGAGCTAACGGCCCCAAAGAGGCTGAAATCATACCCGATCAAGCTGAAATTTCAAGTGTTTTGAGCAGATTATTTTCAAATAACCCAGCTTTTGTATACAAATCCTCACTGGTTGCCAATACATCACAGTCTTGCAATGACAATTGCCCAAGGACAGACGAGAGCTGTGTGCGCGAAACAAGCAACAATAAAACGTCCGCTCCCATCGCACCACACCCTTTCGCTGCCAATACCCCTGGTTGCTGCCTAAGCCATTCAAGGTATTGCTGACTTCCCTCCGCAACAAGATTAAAGATCATTAATTGCTCATGATAAGCATTTACCGCTTCAATAAGACGAAACCCATTACTGGATTCAAAAGCTCTTTTTCCTGATTCAACGATCCCTGCTAATTCAATTATTTTTTCTGGTAAAGAAGCATGTTGCAAGTGATGATGTGTCGCCAGTTTCTTACCAGTATGTAGCAAGATGAATGCCAGATCATCAAAAGGCCAGTTGTAAATCTGATATTGATGCTGTTGATGGTGAATATAAACACATCCATACAAAGATTGCGCCAGTACATCATATCCGCTGGGACGCAATCCCTGCCCATTCCAAGATACTTCAGCATAAGCGTTGTGCATTTCCATGAGAGTGGGCATTTTATTATGCAAATAACAACTCGCATAATAAGCACCCAAAAACTGAGCGCTTGACGCACCCATACCACCTCGATTCTGGTAAGGATCAAACCAACTTAATCCTTGTTCCATCGTTGCTTGTGTCCACCAACGGCCAGCTGGCGAAGCAGGATGAATACCGTTTAACCCAGTTTCTTGCGATAGAGTTACTTCAAAACAAGGGGCTGTGGTTAATACCAGCGCAGGACCACCAGTGACCGCCACATACTCACCTAACAAAAACGTCTTAGCAGGAAAACACCATTTCATAAAACCGTTTAAACCTGTCGAATTTCTGCCAATAATTCACAAGCATTGTTTAAACTTACGCGCTTATTCAGCGTTAACCAATGTTGTAATCGCTCTTTCAATACAGGCATTTCTTCATCGGTTGCACCGGCAACGAGTAACAAATTATCAAGATGAAGCTTCATATGACCTTGAATGATGCCTTCTGTGCATAGTGCCTTAAGCGCACCCAAGTTTTGGACGAGTCCGACAGCAGCAATCACGCGTGATAATTGGTTAGCCGACTCAATACCCATCATCTTCAAACACATTTTTGCAGTAGGATGCAACGACGTTACACCTCCAACCGTACCAACGATAATGGGAGCGGTTAATTCGCCTTGCAACACCCCTTGCTCATAACGCCAACGAGTAATTGCTTGGTATTGACCCGACCGAGCCGCAAAAGCATGTATGCCTGCTTCCACAGCACGCCAATCATTTCCAGTTGCGATAACCACAGGATCTATTCCATTCATAACTCCCTTATTGTGAGTGGTTGCCCGATACGGATCCGTTTCTGCAAAAAGAGAGGCCTCTTGCAAACGTTCCCCTAAGGACGGCTCAACACCACGAATGGTCACCGTAGCGGTTGTAAGTTTTTGATCATTTAAATTTGACAGAATGCACATAGATACTTGTTCGCCAGTTAAATTTTCTATTGGCGCTTTCAAATATTCCAAGACTTGATTAATAATATTGGCTCCCATGGCGTTGCAACTATTCATCGTTAAATGAATAACCGCCATGTCCCCTCCACCCGGACGCGGAAGGCGACGCAAATGCATATCCACAACCCCCCCACCGCGCTTGACCATATTAGCAGCCACATCTTCATTGGCTTTTTCAATTAGGAATTGCTTATTTTCAACAAAAACAGCAGATAATCGCTCAAAATTTCGAATATTTGCCAATTGAATTTGCCCAAGAATACAGTCACCTTCCACACGCGTTTGGATCTCTCCAGATTGTCTTATCCATTTTGCAGTTTTCGACAAGGCAGCAATAATAGAAGTTTCTTCTACAGCCATTGGAATAATATAATCCTGGCCATCAATACAAAAATTAGTAGCAACCCCTAATGGCAGTTGAAAATAGCCAATAACATTTTCAATTAATTTATCCGCAAGACTCGTATCCTGAATACCGCCTTGACGTAAAAAATTAATATCGTCGACAGTCAATGCTCCCAGCTCCAGCAAACGTTGAAAACGCTTTTCTCGATCCAACTTGGAAAACCCTTGAAATAATTGGCTGGCATTTTTAATTAATGGCATGCCTTCTCCTTAAATCATTTAATATACGGCTGCCTGTACAAAACATGGCAACTTTTAATTCATATTCAATCGATGTCATGGTATGAATGACTTGCTCCGTGGAATGCAAAGCAGCACTAAGCATTGGTTTGGCAAAACCAACCGTGGTCGCTCCAAGCGCGAATAATTTTGCCGCATCCAGTCCATGGCGAACTCCGCCGGAGCCCCAAACTTCAAAATCAGCATTCAAGGAAATTGCATCAGAAACACTTTTAACTGTATCGATACCCCAATCACGAAAAGTTTTTGACGCTTTTTGGCGCATGGGCTCATTAACCGCGCGATGCCCTTCAATACGCCCCCAATGAGTTCCACCCAACCCACTAACATCCACGGCAGAAACGCCAATATCATTTAAGCGAGCCAATGTTGTTTGTGAAAATCCACATCCTGTTTCTTTCACAATGACAGGCAAAGGCAAATGTTTGACTAATGTCTCCAAAGCATGCCAACAGCCTTTAAATTGCGGCGTGCCTTCCGGCTGAATGCATTCTTGTAAAGGATTGCAGTGAATAATCAAAGCATTGGCTGCTATAGCATCCATTAACCGCTGCACTTGAGACATGGGGGTAGAAATTAATTGGGCAATACCAAGATTGCTAAATAGACTGACTTGCGGAAAATCCCGACGCAGCGGCTGCCACTCTAAAGCAGCATGACTATCTGTGAGTTCGCGCCGTTGCGAGCCCACTCCCATTGCCCACCCATTCTGAGCGCATGCAGCAATAAGATGGTGATTAATATTGACTGCCTCACGATGTCCGGCAGTCATGGAAGCGACCATAAAGGGTTTGGCCACTGAAGAGCCAAATCGAATACCAGTAATATCTATGTCATGAAAATCAATATCTGGAAGCGCTTCATGAATCAAGACAACACGGTCAAAGGTGTTTAATTCATTACTTTGATTATCCTGCATAAGCGCAAGTTCAATATGATCCTGCTTGCGTTTTTCAAATTGACTATAATCGTCTGACATTACAATGGCTATTTCTGCTAAAATGGCTTGAATTTTACCACATTACAAAGCAAGCAACCACTGACATTCGTCAAACCTCTATCATGATTTATTAAATTTTTACACTCAATAAAAACGAATCTATAAAAGCCCTCATCAGGGCACAGCATTATAGCGTTTCTTTTCATGTACTTTTATTAGTATTTCTGGGCAAGAACAACCGACACTTCATTCAAGTTTTCATTGAGTTGAGTAAAAAAATACATCAAGCTATAAAATCCATGGGTATCACTCTCCAATGAGGCAAATCGTTCAGGATGCTTCGTAATTGCTTTTGCCAACAACGAAGACACATTTGCAGCAGGCAACATGGTGCTGTTACCTTCTTTCTGAAGCTGCAAGATAAGCACCTTAATATTATGCTTCGTTGTGTTGGCAGCCGTTTCAATCAAACGTATGTCATCCTGATTTAAATGAGGCAATAGCCATTGGTAAGACTCAATTAAATTACTCATGTACAGAGAACACTGTTCAATGCGATTAAGAACAGTAAAAAAATCCTGTCCAGAGAGGCGATGAAACAATAATTCATAACGAATGGATAATGCATTTTTTTTAATGTCCTGGAAATCCATCGATAAAACATGGCTAGAGACATAAGTCCTGGCTTGTTTTGTTTTTATAACCATCTTCAACAAAGCATTCATTTTTTGCAAATATCCGATAAACAAATCAGCCACATTGGTTTTTACAGGAAATAAAAAACACCCTACAGTCAGTGCAATACCAGCCCCTAGCGCTGTATCAATAATACGGGCTTGCAACAAAAGTAAATTCCAATTTCCAATCAATGCAAATAAAAAAACAACGAAACAAGTCAGAAAAAACATGGCAATCAGATGCTGAATTTTCATCAAATAGATGGTAAAAAAAACAAAGATAAGCAAAAAAATCATAATGATTGTCTTATCGCCCGGCAGTAAAAAATACAATACCGTTCCGACACAGCCCCCCAAGGCAGTCATTCCCACTCGCTCAACGGAGCGCTTAACACTTTCTCCCCACGTTTGAGCCGTTAATGCCATAGCCGTTAACGTAATCCAGTAGCCGCGCTCAAAGGCAAAATGTTCACTAATCAACTCGGCAATTGCAATGGCAATAGCCGCCTGAATCGCCATTTTGGTTGTATTTCTAAGTTTCATCGGAGTTTTTAACCAATTGAATGATATGCTGATTCATCAATTCAAAGCCTAATTTACAATTCAGTAATAACATGATGACGGCTGGATTATCAGCAGGTGCAAGACCTAGTTTTTTGCCAGATCAGGTAAAAACAAAACGATGAATCTTTGGAAACTGTAAAATCTGCATACATACCTATTGCAGCTAATAATGTTGCGAATTGTTTACACACCAGACTAATGGCAAGCTGCGCTGAACGTGGCATCTCATTGGAATGAATCCATAAGGCATCAATAAGAAGAGTATAAGCATGCACTAAAGCATATTGATGAGATACAATATAACTGAACTGTTTTTCTGTTTTTGCAGTCTTACGATTAAGCTGGATGGCTTGATTAGTATTGACCAACTGCATCAAGGTGGTTTTTATGGATTCAAAAGGTAAATCCGTAACGTGCATGGTCTTTCTATTGGAAATCAGTAAATATCGTCTTATCTCAGCCATTCCGGAACTTAATGTTTGGAAAAAGCGATTTGAATTTTTCACAAACAGGCGAGAATAGTTTTCTGGGAAAACAAATAAGATAATGACTGCAGAGACCCCAAAACCAACCAATAAACCATACATATGCCTCCATGCCTCATCTGTTGATGAAAAAGGCAAGGTGGTAGCGAGAAAACATAATGTCCACCCCATCATGGGAGCCATGCTGTTTTCTAAGCCGAAACGCCGTATATAATTTGCAAAAAAGCCCAATACCACGAGCGTCAAGGCCGTCCAATCGGCAGAATCGCGAACCATCAGACCAAGAATAAACACTGCAAAGTAAATGAAATCAAAAACAACGATATGAAGAAGTTTTAAAATCCATGTCTCAGCCACAACACCTTGTACCGAAATCCCACCGACGATGCCTGCCAAGAGACTTGTCAAGATCCCTTTATCATAGGTAATCCCGACAGAAATAATAATGGCCAATACCGTCCTTAATGCCTGCTTCAAATTGAAGTAGCCAGGATCAACATTCCATAAGTAAACCCGGAACTGATTAAGTGTGTGCACGTATTTTTGCCGTAAGACGGTATTTCGTATTATCCTAGGCTATTTTTCAATAGAATAGCAATTATGCCCAAAGATCAGTCAAATGCCCATTTTGTTTTTGACAAGGAAAATAATACCTATCGTTGTGAAGGAGATTGGTCAATTACTCACATTGGAAATCTCTTTAGAGAATTCAAACAAAGCTCTATTCCTTCCTCGGCAAAACTTACTATTAATGGCGAAGCATTGACAAAATTTGACAGTGCCGGCGCATTAACTCTCTGGCATTGCATAGCAGAATTAAAAACGCAGCATAACTCCATCACATTGGACAAATTTAACAAGCAACAAAAAGACTTGCTTTCCGTCATTGAAGAAAAAAGCGAAAACCTACACTACGCTCCCCCTTCGCCCAAACGGGAAAATGTCTTACATCATATTGGTAAAGAAACAATCCACAAACTAAATCAAGCCAACGGTTTAATTGTTTTGGTAGGCGACCTGAGCGAAAAAATTATGGCGGCCTTCCATCATATGCGACGATTTCATTTTCCAAGTATAGTTGCCACTATTTATGCCACAGGCGTCACCGCCTTACCGATTATCGGTTTGCTCTCCTTTTTAATCGGTGTTGTTCTTGCTTATCAGATGGGCTTACAGCTAGAAACTTATGGTGCCAATATTTTTATTGCTTACTTATCAGGCATGGCGATCTTTCGTGAGTTTGCGCCATTAATTACCGCCATTATTGTCGCTGGCCGAACCAGCTCATCGTTTACGGCTCAAATTGGTAGTATGAAAATTAATGAAGAGATAGACGCATTATATACCATGGGACTTTCTCCCACGGAATTATTGGTAGTTCCCAAGATGCTCGGATTATTATTAATATTTCCTTTACTTATTTTTTGGTCCGACTTCTTCAGCACCGTCGGCGCTATGATTATGTCCAAATTTATGTTACATGTTGGCTATGTCGACTTTATGACTCGTTTGCAAGATTCTGTCGGCCTAAAGCAAATGATGTTAGGTTTATATAAAGCACCTGCATTTGCAATTCTGATTGCACTGGTTGGATGTTTTCAAGGATTTTGTGTGGAAGCCAATGCAGACAGCTTGGGGGAAAAAACCACAAAAAGCGTGGTGCAAGCATTATTTCTAATTATTGTTGCCGATGCAATATATTCTGTTATCTACAGTTGGCTGGATCTTTAAACATGAGCGAGCCCATTATTGAAATCAAAGGATTAAAGAATTATTTAGGCAGCCAATGGGTTCATTCTGATGTAAACCTTACTGTAGAAAAGGGAGAAATTCTTGCCATCATTGGCGGCAGTGGCAGCGGAAAAACAACCATCTTACGCAGCATTCTCATGTTATTAAAACCAACGGCAGGTACCATTAAGGTATTTGGAAAAGATATTGAACACATCAGTGAACATGAAGCGAACGCACTTCGTCAACGTTGGGGCATGCTATTTCAACATAGCGCTCTTTTTTCAGCAATGACAGTCCTTGAAAACATCATGTTTCCCATGCGCGAACTGGCGTCGCTTGATAAACAACTCATGCACGAACTGGCTATTTTAAAACTAATGCTTGTCGGTTTATCTAAAGAAACTGGCGGAAAATTTCCGGCAGAACTCAGCGGAGGAATGCAAAGACGTGCTGCGGCAGCACGCGCCATTGCCATGGATCCTGAATTATTATTTCTTGATGAACCTACCTCAGGACTCGACCCATTAAGTGCCAAACAATTTGATGAGTTGATTCTTTTTTTAAGAAATGCATTGAATCTAACCATTGTGATTGTCAGTCATGACATTGAATCTCTGCAGCGCACGACGGATCGCGTCGCTTTTGTAGGCAAAGGAAAAATAATCAGCGTGGAACCAATTGATAAATTAATGCAAAATGATCATCCATTAATTGCTGATTATTTCAGTAAATTTTAAAATAGTAGCCATTAAACAGGGAGCATTGTGCTTGGAATCAAAAATTAACTACACCATGGTTGGATTAACCGTCGTCATTCTAACCGCCGGTCTTATCATCGCAGGCCTTTGGCTATCTATCGGATTCGATAGAAAAGAATATAATATGTACACGGTGTATATGAATGAATCCGTAACGGGTTTGTCTGAAGAATCACTGGTCAAATATAATGGTGTAAAAGTTGGACAGGTAAGCAAAATTGAATTAAGTAAATTTGATCCACGACGTGTCAAAATATTGCTTAAAATCGAAGAAGGAACTCCTATCACCACAAGCACTTATGCGACTTTAATTACCCAAGGGATTACCGGAACGACCTATTTGGGACTATCCCCAAGTTCATCAACGTTTGTTCCTCTGCAAAAAACCCCTGGAGAACCTTATCCTGTCATACCTGCGAAACCATCTTTTTTTAATCGCTTGGAAAAAAACATTAACGACATCAGCCATGGATTTAAGCGCATTTTAACGCAGGAAAATTCAGAGAATTTGAAAGAATCCTTAAGCAATCTGCAAAAAATCTCTTATTCCATTGCCAAAAACGATGAAAATATTAATAAAAGCCTTCAAGAATTACCTAAAGTCATTCATGAACTTAAAGCAGGCATTCACAAATTTGGCAAGATGACGGAAGACATGTCCAAAGCAGGTAATCAATTCAGTATGACTATGAAAGCAGGCAAGGACGGTATTGATAAAATATCACAACAAACCATTCCTCCGGCCATCATATTATTACGACGCCTGGATTTAATTGCCGCCAATCTTGAAATTGTGAGTGCACAAATGCGACAAAACCCAGCCGTTATCATTCGTGGCAGCACCCCCCCTAAATCAGGCCCGGGAGAATAACTGTGAATAAAGGATCTGTCTTACGCTGTGTTCTCTTTATATGCCTGCTGAGTTTGGGTAGCGGATGTGCCGTTAAAACATCTGTTAATAACCAATATAAATTGGAAAATTTCGGTTGCACACCAGTCAAAGGAAAACGTTCAGCCTCATCCATACTGGTTACCCAACCAGAGGCTGTCGCAGGTTATCAGACTGAACAAATGCTTTATATGGTTAAACCGTTTGAATTAAATCCTTTTGCCCATAGTGCTTGGGTAGGGGCGCCAGCAAACATGCTTTTTCCTCTTATTTTGCAAAGCCTGCAATACAGTAATTACTTTTCTGCCGTCATCTCAACCCCTTATGGCGAAAAAGCAGATTACCGGTTAGATACTCAGCTTATCGAATTACATCAGAATTTTTTGGCAAATCCCAGCAGGATAGAACTTATTGTCAAAGTCGTGTTAACGTACGTTGCTGATAATCATGTTATCGCGTCGAAAATCATTAAACGAGACGTGCAATGTCCTGAAAACACGCCTTACGGGGGAGTCCTCGCTGCCAACATAGCCGTGAAAGAATTTACAGAAATTATGACAGAGTTCGTCATCGCCCATATAAAACAGCAATCTCCATATTCAAAGACAATGGCGAAAAATTATAAACAATTGTACAATGTGCCACCATCAACACGGATTAAAAAAATCTAGATGTTATGAAGTGTTTTAAAGCGTGTTGACATTTGCTTTTACAAAGCGAAAATGCTGAAAGCGATTGTTAATACGCGCCAAATAATAATATTGACAAATAAATCATTTCAAGGAGATACACTCAATGAACGTCAAATCAATTTTTAAATCAGGACTTTTAGCTGCCAGCATCTTATTGCTTGCGTCTTGCTCTAAAGCTCCGGGAAGCGCCGATGGTACCGCAACAGAAGAGGGTGGTTTGTCAGCCCAAGGACTTGGCCAATTAAACGGTCGTTTCGCTGGCCAAGAAGCAGGAGAGTCTTATACCACTCAAGCGCCACATAATCAGATTTATTTGTTTGCTTATGATAATGCTACCTTAGCATCAAAATATGTCCCTTCAGTTAATGCCCAAGCAGAGTATCTCAAATCCCATCCTGGTGCACGAATACTGATCGCCGGCCATACCGATGAACGCGGAAGTCGTGAATACAACGTTGCGTTGGGTGAGCGCCGAGCTAACACCGTTGCTGAATTAATGCGCATGGCTGGGGTTGATCGGCAGCAAATCAGAGTGGTCAGTTATGGCAAAGAGCGCCCCGCCAATTACGGCCATGATGAAGCATCTCACCGCCAAAATCGACGTGTCGAACTAATTTATGAGGCTACCCGATGATTAAATCCCATCGATTGATCCTTGCAGCATGCTTTTCTTGCATGCTGCCTTTTGGTGCATTCTCTGAAGTCCCTATCGTAGATGATAGTGAGAATTTTGCACTTCTTGAAGACCAACAAGAAGTACTTGAGCAACCTATCGCACGGCAACAAGCCGATTTCCCTGAAAATGATGAAGAATCCCCCCTTGCTTACGATGAACCCGAGGCTGCCAGCAATACCGCCAGTAATCGTGATAACGCTGCCTTGCTGGACAAGATCCAAAATTTACAGCAAGAAGTTCAAGAATTACGTGGTCAGTTGGAAGTTCAAGCGCATGATCTGAAATTACTCCAAGAACAACAATTAGCTTTTTATAAAGATTTGGACTCCCGTTTACATAATAACAGTCCAGTCCAAACTGCTAAGAAAGATATAACTATCGATAAACCTGAACCTGTGAAAAAGACCACAAGCATCAATAATCCAACACCAGTCCCTGACAGAGTGCCTGCATCGGTTTCAGGTAATGCCATACATGCCAATCCGGCTGACGAACAGATCAGTTACCTTGCTGCTTATGAATTAATAAAAATAAAAAATATGATGAAGCCACCAACGCCATGCAGACGTATATCTCTCAATATCCTCAAAGCGGATATGCTGCAAATGCTCAATATTGGTTAGGTGAGCTTTATATGCTAAAAAAAGACTACCCCAAAGCCATTGAACATTTTGAAGCAGTATTGCAACAATTCCCATCGTCTAGCAAATCAGCAGCAAGCTTATTAAAAATTGGTTATGCTTTAGCTGCGTCGGGAAAAAACAATGAGGCAAAACAACGACTACAACAGGTTATCAAAAACTATCCTGATACGAATACAGCACAATTAGCCACCACAAAATTGCGCTCATTAGACATATAATAGAGGTTAGTAATAGCAACGCGCCGCATCCGTCATGGATAAAATGCATCATTTATGCATGTTTTTTATCCCTCAGAAAGCATTTTGTTGTAAAATGCAGCAAATACCGCCACCGCTGCGCCGTGCGGGGAAAATATCCTGATGAAAAAACGATTACCTAATCAATTACGTATTACTGAAATATTCCATTCGTTACAAGGCGAATCTACTACCATCGGTCTGCCTACTACCTTTATCAGGCTTACTGGTTGTCCTTTGCGTTGTCAATATTGCGATACCGCTTACGCATTCCATGGTGGGGAGTTAATCCATATAGAAGAAATTATATCTCGCGTTGTTTCCTTTGAATGCCAACACGTCTGTATCACGGGCGGTGAGCCTCTGGCACAACCCGGTTGTCTTCATCTGCTCAAACAATTATGTGATACCGGTTACAATGTTTCATTAGAAACCAGTGGAGCCCGGGATATATCCACCGTTGATGAACGGGTCATGATCGTTATGGATTTGAAAACACCAGATTCTGGCGAATGCGCAAAAAACAAATTATCTAATCTCGATCATCTTAAAAAAACGGATCAAATTAAATTTGTATTATGCAGCCATGATGATTATCAATGGGCATGCACTATGATTAATAAGCACCAATTGACTGCTCGAACACAAATTCTTTTTTCACCCAGTTGGGGGCAACTCAACCCTACCACACTGGCTAATTGGATAGTAAAAGATCGTCTCAAGGTACGATTTCAATTACAACTGCACAAAATTTTATGGAACGATGTCCCCGGACACTAGATTTTTTAAGGAGATAATGAATGCAATGGTTCGCTCAAGCACCATCAAATATCGCTCTGATAAAGTATATGGGCAAAAAAGAAGATAAACAAAATATACCTATTAATTCTTCTTTATCCTATACATTAAACAAATTATTAAGTAGTGTGGTATTGGAAACGCAGGCAGGAAAAAAAGACTTTTGGGAACCATTAAATATTCCAGGCGCCATGCATTTTATTCTTCCACGTGCGGCACAAGAGCGTTTTCTGCAGCATTTAGCACACTTGAAAGCGTATTTTAAATATACTGGAGCATTTATTGTACGCTCCAGTAACAACTTCCCACATAGTAGTGGCTTAGCAAGTTCCGCTTCAAGTTTTGCTGCTCTAACTAAATGCGCCTCTCTGGCCTTAAGTGAATTAACACACAAGGAACTTCCTGCTGTTGAAATACAGGCACAATTAAGCCGTGAAGGCTCCGGCTCATCTTGCCGCTCTTTTTTCAGCCCCTGGGCTTTATGGCAAGATAAAATCGTTCAAGCCATTGATTTACCTTACAAAGAATTAATTCATCAAGTGATTATCATCAGCCATGAAGAAAAAAGGTATCTTCGAGCGAGGCACATCAACGTATTCGTACCAGCAAATTATACTCAACCCGTAGTGAGCGGGCGGAAAATAACTTAAAAGTCCTGCTAAATGCCCTGGAGTCTAAAGACTGGGGAAGTGCTTATCAAATTTGTTGGCGTGAATTTCATGATATTCATCAACTGTTTGCTACCTGTACTGCCCCATTTTCCTACATGACAGAACAGAGTCAGGAAGCATTAAAAAAGCTGCAGGACTTATGGCAACGCAAGGGCGACGGCCCTATTGTCACCATGGATGCTGGGCCGAATATTCATTTGCTTTACCGTCAAGAGCAAATGGATCTGGCAAACCAATTTAAAAAAGACCATCTGATAGGCAATTACGATGTCATATGATTTTCAAACAACCACTCATGGAAAATGGATTCTTGCCGGAGAGCATTCAGCCATTCGCGGTCATAGCGCTCTGGTATTTCCAATTCATGAAAAAAAACTCACACTCAGTTATCGTCAATCCACGTCAGAATTAAATGCAGATTATGAAGGTGAAAGTGGCGCTGATATGCACTTGTTATTTTGGAGTGTACTTGAGCAAGGAATGCAAATTTTGGGGAAGTCTCTCAATAGCCTAAACGGCCACTTCCATTTATCCAGTAATATCCCTATTGGTGTTGGTATGGGAGCGTCCGCAGCGCTGTGTGTTGCAGTAGCACGATGGTTTTCCACTCAAAACATGCTGACGAATTGGGAACTCCATCATTTTGCCAAAGAATTAGAACATATGTTTCACGGACAAAGCAGTGGATTAGATATCGCCGGCGTCGCCTCAAATACAGGAATATATTTCAAACAAGGACTTTATTCAAAAATCGAACAGAAGTGGAAGCCACGATGGTATTTATCGTCTTGTGGTCAAATTGGCATTACGTCACACTGCATTCATCAAGTAAAACATTTATGGGAAACGAATCCCAACCATGCAGAGCAAATTGACCAGGAAATGCTGCATAGCGTATCTCTGGCGCAACAAGCATTGGAATGTTTCCAGCCGAAATCTCAAGAAATGCTTGCACAGGCAATCAATCTTGCGGCAAATTGCTTTCAGCAGTGGGGGCTTGTAAGTGAAAATCTAAAACAGCATATGGAAACACTGCGTAACGCTGGTGCAATTGCAGTCAAGCCAACCGGCTCTGGGGGAGGAGGATATATGATTAGTTTATGGGACCCTAATATAACGCTTCCCGATATGCCCTTTATTCCGGTATAACTTTTTGACTCCTCAAAAACAACTGGCGAACGTTATTCGGCAAAATGGTAATACACTTCACCATCTTTTATCATACCAAGCTCGAAGCGTGCTTGTTCCTCCAGAGCTTGTTCCCCAGATTTTAATTCCAGGATATCCGCTTCTATAGCACGATTACGCTTGAGCAATTTTTTATTTTCGGATTTTTGCGCGTCGAGTTTTTTTTCAAGTTGCAGCCATTGAGAGATGCTGCCGTCACCAAGCCATAATTTATATTGCAAACCAATCAATGCCAACACTAAACAAGCAATAATTATTCGCATGGAAAAACTCTCAAGATATTTAATTTAATAGCATAACATGATTATGCATTTAATACGCCAGCCTCGTCTCTATGCCTAAATTGCGCACGCTTTAGGCCATTTAAATCCACTGTTGCACATTGATGACAAATTGTGGTTACAAATGACCTCAAGTGTAGATGCCAAACAAAAACTGGTACTTTTTCAAAAATTTTTAGATTACCTTGAAATGCCAGACGATCTTAAGATGGTTCTGCCAGCATAAGGCAACGAAATTTGTTCATTAATCCGTAATAATTGATTGTATTTTGCTATTCGGTCAGTACGGCAGAGAGAACCTGTTTTGATTTGACCACAACCACTGGCCACTGCCAGATCAGCAATAAAAGTATCCTCAGTTTCCCCAGAGCGATGTGATATGACACAACGATAATCGTGCTCATGAGCCAGACGCATCGTCTCTCTTGTCTCGCTGAGCGTGCCAATTTGATTGAGTTTAATCAGAATGGCATTTGCAGTTTCCTCAACAATGCCTTTTTTTAAAAGATGAGGATTTGTTACAAACAAATCATCTCCGACCAATTGTATTTGATCACCCAACTGCTTGGTTAATGCTTGCCATCCGGCCCAATCACCTTCGTCTAAACCATCCTCTATGCTAACAATAGGAAATTGTTTTACTAATTCAGTATAATATTCAATCAATCCTTCATGATTAAATGTTTTATTTTCTGAAATTAAATGATATTTCCCTTCAACAAACAGTTCTGACGCAGCCACGTCCAACGCAAAAACAATATCGCGTCCTAAATGAAAACCAGCGGACTGCACCGCTTCTGCCAAAATGTCGAGCGCTTGACGGTTGGACCTAAGATTAGGAGCAAAACCACCCTCATCACCCACCGCTGTGTTTAATCCTTGTTTTTTAAGTACAGATTTAAGTACATGAAACGTCTCTGTGCCCACTTGCAAGGCTGTTGCGAAATCAGAGGCCCCTATGGGCATTATCATAAACTCTTGGATATCAACATTATTGTCTGCATGCGCCCCGCCATTTAAGACATTCATCATGGGCACCGGCATCCGCATCACTTCATCCTGATTAAGCACCTTAAACAACGGCAATTCAGAAGCCTTAGCATAAGCTCTTGCACAAGCAAGTGAAACAGCAAGAATAGCATTTGCCCCCAGACGAGACTTGTTTTCTGTACCATCCAATTCACACAAGCGTGCATCAATGCATTCTTGTTCGGCCACTGAAAAATGCTGCAAAGCAGCATTAATTTCATGATTAATATGGCTAATTGCCTGAATTACTCCTTTGCCCACATAACGATGCGGGTCATGATCACGCAATTCACAAGCTTCACGACTGCCTGTAGAGGCACCTGAGGGGACACTTGCTCTGCCTATGACTCCATTTTCCAACACCACATCGGCCTCCACCGTTGGATTACCACGCGAATCCAGAATTTCCCGTCCTATTACCTTGGTAATGTACATAATAAATCCTCATGTTTTTTAAATAATTTCAGGCTGAAATGGAGGTATTGTTATCAAATCAACACCCTGTTTAAAAGCCAAGTATGAAATCAAAATACAGTAGTATAAACTAGCAGCTATTCCATTTAGCTTTGACAGGTTGCATAAATGGTTCTGTTTTTTGTCATCTCTGCTCTGTTTCTTGTCATCCCCGTGCAGGCGGGGATCCATTCTGAACAGAGCACAGAGCCACATTAAATATGGTTTCCCGCTTTCGCGGGAATGAGAGACAACCCGTCAAAATTAAATGGAAAAGGTACCAGATTTTTTCCCTTATTTGTTATGCATATGGAACGTTTTACAATCAACAAAGAACCAACGCTGCAAATTGCCTTGGCATTACTCCCAGGTATAATGGCAAGCATCGTACTTCATGATCAGCATTATTTATTAGCTTCGTTTTATGCCGTTTGTGCCGTTATACCATTTGGTGTCGCGCATGCGAACAAGCAGATTACCTACCTCTTTTCCCTGTTCATTATAATTTGCAGCTTTATTGCATCCTTACTTATTCAGGATTGGGTGCTTTTTTTTCTTTTTTTAGCAATCCCAGTGACCTTGTTTTCTGTGTATGAAAAACAAAACAAGCAATTAAAAACCATGACAAGCTGGTGGATCATTGGCGTTGTCTATGCCAGCTTTCATATCCATCAAAGTTTAAGAATCCATTGGTCAGAATTCCTGCTTATTTCTTTGCTGACTTTAAGTGGATGTTTCATCGCATTATATAGCAAACGCTCAACATCCTGGACACTTCCAGCATTCGTCCTACAAAAAAAATACTTACGTTATTATGTAAAATATCCTCTGGCACTCTTTATTACCATCACGCTTCTGGCCAATTTGCATCTTGCAGAAGGCGAATGGTTAATTTGGTCGTGTTTTTCAATGTTAAGTCTGGATTTTTCCAAAGCCAAAACGAGATATCAGCAACGATTAGTAGGCGTTGCTTTTGGCGTAAGCCTCGGCTTAATCATCATCAAGATAACACCCTATTCACCCTGGCTTGAATATATTTATATGATTTGCATTTTACTCACGCTACGCCTGTTTCATTCCTATTTATATTCCTTTGCAATTCGATGTTTTTTCGTGGTCTTATATGCAGGAAGTAATTATCAAGACATTGGTCATGCAAGACTAACAGACATTGCTTTAGGGGGTGCGATAGGCATCCTACTTTCCTATGGTTTGCGTAACCGTACTGCATCAACTAACCAGCTTTAATCATGGATGGAAATTGATATGAAAAATAATGCACTCATTATAATAGATTTTATAAATGACTTGACTCATCCTCACGGCAAAGTGGCTAAAGGACATGAACTGCTACAGAAAAATCATGTCATTGAACGAGTAAATCAAAGCATCGATCATGCTCGAAAAAATGATTGGCTACTCGTGTTTGTTCGCGTTGGATTTAGTGATCATTATCCTGAATGCCTGCAAAATTCCCCGATCTTTGCCCAGTTGCCTCAAAAAGAAGCCCTAAAGCTTGGTACATGGGGCACCAATTTTCTGGATAGCTTACATCTCAAACAAGATGATTTAATCATTACCAAACATCGTATTAGTCCATTTTATGGTACGGAACTTGATTTGATTCTTCGAACCCATCCTATTAAAAATGTATTTGTCAGCGGCTTCTCTACTGATATGGCCGTACAATCCATGGTTAGAGAAGGACATGACCGCGGTTATAATATGATAGTCATCATTGACGCTTGCAGTGCCCATACGGAAGAAAATCACCATGCAAGCTTGTTAAGCTTAAGCCGCTTAGCACAACTAATGCATGCAAATGATTTGCAAATGCTTTAATCATCATAAATTTCTAATTTTTTTTAACAAAATATTGGTTATAATCTGCGCTAATCTTTGCTAGGGTTATCATTATGAGTCGCATATTTAATATGTTCGGGCCATCACCAATCAGGCCTATTGAGCAGCATATGCGTAAAGCATACCATTGTGCAAAGCAGCTCTATCCATTTTTTGAAGCTGTTCTTGAGCAAGATTGGGAAACGGCTGATGACCTTAGACAAAAAATAATTGCGATTGAAAAAGAAGCTGATCTGATTAAAAGAGATTTACGACTTCATTTACCAACTGGATTATTTCTTCCTGTTTCTCGTACCGATTTACTGGAACTACTAAGCGCCCAAGATCGCATTGCTAATAAAGCAGAAGACATCGCTGGCTTGATTATGAGCCGACGCATGATTATTCCCAAAGTGCTTTCTGGAGTGTTCATGCCTTTCTTGCATCGCTGCCTAGATGCAGCTAAACAAGCCTGTAAAGCCATAAACGAATTAGATGAATTGCTGGAAACCGGCTTTCGCGGCAGTGAAGTAAACATTGTGGAAGAAATGATTCTTACGCTGGATGAAATCGAACATGATAGTGATGACAAATTAGCCGATATCAGGCATCGCATTTTTGAGCTGGAAAAGGATTTACCCGCCATCGAAGTGATTTTTCTCTATAAACTGGTTCAATGGATTGGTGACTTGGCTGATCATGCCCAAATCGTGGGGGTCGGCTGCAAATTCTCATTGCCCGGTAATCTGACTTATGGATTTATCAATTGTATTTGTAATTCTTGCTGCTATTCTTTGCTTTTTTATGACTTGGGGGGTTGGTGCCAATGATCTTGCCAACGTCATGAGTACCACGATGGGTTCCAAAGCCGTGACGGTCAA
Source organism: Legionella oakridgensis ATCC 33761 = DSM 21215 (assembly GCF_000512355.1). Lineage (NCBI taxonomy): Bacteria > Pseudomonadati > Pseudomonadota > Gammaproteobacteria > Legionellales > Legionellaceae > Legionella > Legionella oakridgensis. Next base: position 2,443,181 of record NZ_CP004006.1, read on the forward strand.
GCAAGCGATGCTGATTGCTATTCTTTTCGAATTTGCTGGAGCATTTCTGGGTGGCACAGGGGTAACCGAAACCATGCGCGACGGTATTATCAATACCAGTGAATTATCGCAACAGCCATTATTACTGGTGGAAGGCATGCTTAGCGTGCTGATAGCCTGTACTATTTGGATGAATCTTGCCAGTTTTTTTGGCTTGCCAGTATCCATAACCAATGCCTTGGTAGGCTCCATGGTTGGATTTGGGAGTCTCGTATTAGGAAAAAATGCCATTCATTGGCATCAGGTTTCTCATATTGCAATTGGCTGGGTTACTTCTCCCTTAATTGCCGGCACCACTGCCTTTGCGTTATTTACCAGCATCCAACAGGCCATTTTTGTTAAAAGTGACCCCTTGATAAAAGCCAAATTGTATATCCCAATTTACTTGTTTTTAGTTGGCTCTATTTTGTCTTTTATTACTGTATTCAAAGGACTAAATCATTTTGATATTCATTTAAATATCAAACAAGATATTGCCGTTACTTTAGCCACCAGCATCATTATTACCATCGTTGGCATGATTTTTATCAAAAATATTCCCGAAAAACCGATGCTAAGACGCCGAGAGCGGTTTTTGCAGGTCGAGAAATTCTTTGCCGTATTGATGGCAATGACTGCATGTGCCATGGTATTCGCCCATGGTGCCAATGACGTGTCCTTAGCAGTCGGCCCTCTGACGATCATTCATAGCCTTATCACCGATGCTCAACAACCCTTTGAAGTGACCGATTACCCGGCCTGGATTATTTTGCTAGGATGTGTTGGCGTGGTCACCGGCTTATTGATGTATGGCAGAAAAGTTATTGAAACGGTGGGCAGTTCAATCACAGCATTAACTCCCAGCCGGGCTTTTGCAGCAACTCTTTCTGCCGCAACCACCGTCGTCGTTGCAACCAGTCTTGGGATTCCTGTGTCTGCCACACAAACGCTCGTGGGTGCCGTTCTTGGTGTCGGCTTGGCCCGAGGCATTGGTGCATTAAATCTAATTGTTATCCGTAATATCTTTACATCATGGGTTCTTACTTTGCCTGCAGCATCTCTATTAACCATCCTGTTTTATAAAATATTGCATGCTTTCCTAAGTTAATGCCAATTTTTTTCACCTTTCTCCTGATTGTCTGCCGTGAAGCCAAGTACTACTTCCTGTAATGCTTAGCCACAGCAACTCACTAAAAGTCCTTCCAAATCTCTTCCTGTCTTTCTTCCGGATTGGCGTGATCACGAAGTCTAAAGATTCGCTGATGTTTTTTAATTTCCTTTAATTGCGACGCTGATTTTTCATGGGTAGCATCAAATTGATATAAAAATCGGTCGTAAGGGCTTACGTAAGCCTTATCAATATCTTGGCTGCTCATCTTTTTTCCCACTATCAATGATATAACTGGTAATTTTATCGGGTTTTTATTAAAGTTGCCATGCATTAATACAGGAAAGAGCAAATACCATGAAAATAAAGAAAGCAGAATTACATGTTCATTTAGAAGGAACCATTTCGCCGGAACTTGCGCAAACATTAGCAAAACGCAACAAACTGCAACTTCCCCAAGGGTTAATCACTGAAGATGGTCAAAGTTATTTTTCTCGAGATTTTCTTCATTTCCTGCAAGTGTTTGATGTTGTTGCTGACCTAATTAAAAAACCGCAGGATTACTACGATATCACCTTTGATTATTTACGCACCAATGCCTTGGAAAATACCATTTACGTAGAAATGATGTATTCTCCCGATCATGCAGAAAAAGCAAGCGGTATTCCTTCCATTGAACATTTACATGCTATTCAGCAAGCCATTGATGATGCACAGCATCAATTTGGAATTATTGGACGGATTATTATTGTTGCGGTACGCCATTTTGGTCCGGAAGCTGCCGTGCGTGCTGCAAAACAAATTATGAAAGAATCTGTTCCCTGCGTGACGGGTTTTGGTTTAGGTGGTGATGAAATTAACTTTCCACCCAAATTGTTCCGCCAAGCTTACCACATTGCCGCCGAAGCTGGTTTGTATTGCACCGTTCATGCTGGTGAATTTGCTCCAGCGAGTGGTATGGTAGAAGCGATGGAACATCTTCCTATCCAACGCATTGGCCATGGAGTTCAAGTCATTCATTCACCAGAAACAATGGCCTTAGTGAAAGAACGGGACATTGCCTTAGAGATTTGCCCTTCCAGTAATATCAAACTGGGTCTTTTTAAAGATTTTAATAGCCACCCTTTTCCAAGGCTATTGGAAGCAGGCATTACCGTCAGCTTGAATTCCGACGATCCACCTTTCATGCGCACAACCTTGGCTCAAGAATATGCTCGCGTCCAAGACGCTTATGGTTATAGTGATAAAACCATGGAAGATATTACTGCCATGGCAATCAACCGTGCGTTTGTCGATGAAGATACTAAAAAAGCATTGTTGGAAAAACTAAACAATCAATGAACGCTGATTACAGCCAGAGTGCGTAACCCGTTTGCTTGCAAACGGGTAACTGCGATCTTGATTAGCAATACCATGCTTTTCAATAGGAAGCATGCTGATGATCAACCCTGGTTACCGCTTATGCGCGTTAACCAGGCTACATGGCCTCCATATACAACCGCAATTTTTTCATGGCATTTTTTTCTAACTGTCGAACACGTTCTGCTGAAACACCATATTTTTCTGCCAGCGCATGCAACGTCATCGCTTTGTCATTGGCCAGCCAACGCTCTCGCAAAATATCCTGGCTTCGGTCATCCAGACGTTCCATGGCCAAATGCAATTTCTCATGGCTTTGTATGCTGCTATCTTCCTGTTCAAGCATATAAGCTGGATCACTGCCGACGTCTTGTAAATACCGTGCAGGAACTGAAGTATACGTATGATCATCCTCATCAGAATCCGGAGCATCATAGGGCATATCCATCGCATTCAATCGCTGTTCCATGACAAGAACATCTTCGCGAGTAACACCTAAATCCTGAGCTACAGCATCTACCTCTTCCGCATTCATCCAACCTAAACGCTTTTTCATTTGGCGCATATTAAAAAATAATTTACGTTGCGCCTTAGTGGTTGCTACTTTGACAATTCGCCAATTCTGTAATACAAATTCATGAATTTCTGCCCGAATCCAGTGCACAGCAAAAGAGACCAAACGCACCCCTAGACTGGGGTCAAAACGCTTAACCGCCTTCATTAAACCAACATTACCTTCCTGGATTAAGTCACCCAGCGGCAAGCCATACCCCAAGTAACCACGAGCTACGCGAACAACGTAGCGTAAATGAGCAAGAATGAGCTGACGAGCTCCTTCCAAATCCCCTTCTATATGGAAACGTCGAGCAAGCTCATATTCTTCTTCGGCTGAAAGCATGGGAATTTGGTTGACACGATGAATATACGCATCAAGGCTGCCCACTGGCAAATTCATAGTTGAACATTGCAACGGTAGACTCATTGTTATTCCTCATCAAACCAAGACAAAAGCAGTAGTCACCACCATGGTGAACGAAAAAATCCGAGAAAGCATTGTAGACTGACTCAATGCAGATTGACTGCGGAGTCAGGGTCAACTGCGTTTTCTAGGATTATACATCAACTATAGGGTTCAATAGAAGCCAATTGTCTTTTAACAGATAAACGCGCCCCTAACCAACCCAGTATAGTGGCTGAACATATCAAGAGCAATGCTTGAGAAAAGGATAAAATCAAGAAAGGAGAAGGTATTTGAAAAGCAGTCGCCAAATGCCTCATGGCCAGCGCTAAACTTAACATGAATAGATTAACCACTAACACTGCAAATATTGCACCGGCAAGACCATACAAAATACCAGAGTAAAGAAAAGGACGAAGAATAAAAGGATCCGTTGCCCCAATCAGCTTGAGTATCTGAATCTCTTCTCGACGGTTTTGAATCGCCAGTCGCAAGGTATTACCAATGATCAATAGGACAGCGGATGCAAGAATAAGCATTAATCCATGGGTAATCCTTGTAACAAGCCCAAGAATTGCATGTAAACGATTGACCCATTGCATATCAATTTTGGCTTGTTCCACCTGGGGGTAAGATTTTAATTGCAAATATAATTGTTCCAGTTTTGCTGGTGCATCGACGTTTAATTCCGGAGTGATATCAATGACTGCGGGCAAAGGGTTTTCAGAAAGATATTCCATAATATCTTCCATTCCTTCCTGGGTCTTGAGTTCGGCAAGCCCCTCCTCCGGTGATTTCAAAACAGCCTGGGCTACGCCTTGTAGGGTACGAACACGTAATAAAACACTCTCGGCCTCTTGGGAAGAGAGAGAAGGCTTAAGATAGAGGGAAATCCGACCACCTTGCTGCCAGTTATTTGTCAATTGCTCCAAATTATAAGCAAATACCCAGAACAATGCCGGTAATGCCAATGTAATTGCAATAACCATCATCGTCATTGCAGCAGCAAATGGCTTTTGGCCAAAAAGACGAATACTGGCAACCATAGCTTCTCGATGATGATCAAAATAGGTGTGCAGTTTAGTCAGCATATGCGCCCACCTTTTAGCATGACAATTCGATGCCTCATTCCAGCAATGAGAGCCAAATCATGAGTGGCCACCAACACACCAACACCAACTTGATTTAATTGCTCAAACAGCTTCATAACCTCGGTCGATAACGCAGGATCTAAATTCCCTGTAGGTTCATCCGCTAATAATAAAGCTGGTTTATGCACAACAGCACGGGCAATACCTACCCGCTGTTGTTCCCCCCCAGAAAGATGAAGAGGCAGTATTTTTTCCTTATTCAGCAAACCCACCATATCTAATGCGGCCCGCACCCTTTTAGCAATCACTTGCGAAGATACCCCCTGAATTTTCAAGGGTAAAGCAACGTTATCAAAGACTGTTCTGTCATTCAGTAAATAGGGTGATTGAAAAGTAATTCCCAAAGTACAGCGATAATGCGGTATGTCTCGTTTCTTCAGCTGATTCAACCGCAAACCATTGATAACAATTTGGCCGGAAGAAGGCAGTTCAAGCATGGCAATAAGCTTAAGTAAAGTGCTTTTACCCGCGCCCGAATGGCCGGTAAGAAAGGCCATTTCACCTTTTTCAAGAGAAAAATTAATGTCGCTTAACGCTTCATAACCGCCTGGATATCGTTTGCTAACCTGGTTAAATATTATCATCATTGAAAATTGCATTAACAAATTGCGAGGCATTGAATGGTCGCAAGTCATCAATTCCCTCACCCATCCCCAGATAACGAAATGGTATCTCTAATTCGCTGGCAATAGCAAATAATATTCCTCCTTTAGCCGTACCATCAAGTTTCGTCATCGTAATACCGCTCACGCCAATGGCTTGATGAAACTGACGCGCTTGATTTAACGCATTTTGACCAATGGTTGCATCCAATACCAACATGGTTTCATGCGGAGCATTCCCATCAATTTTTTTCAAAACACGTTTTACTTTTTTAACTCATCCATAAGATTTTGCTGGGTATGCAAACGTCCAGCTGTATCCGCTATCAATACATCCATGCCGCGGGCTTTTGCTGCCTGAAAAGCATCAAAAATAACCGAAGCACTGTCAGCCCCCGTATGCTGGGAAATCACCGCAATCTGATTTCGCTCTCCCCAGGCTTGTAATTGTTCTATGGCTGCGGCACGAAAAGTGTCTCCTGCCGCCAACATGACTTTTTTTCCGAGTTGTTGGTATTGCTTGGCAAGTTTGCCAATGGTTGTCGTTTTTCCTGCACCATTTACACCAACCATCAGAATAACAAAAGGATTACTATCACCTGTTTCCAAAGTTAGTGGCGCCGCTTCTTTCGTAAGAATGCCTTGTAAATGAGTCTTTAAAGCCGCATAGACAGCATCACCATCTGCTAACAGCCTTCTGGTTAAACCATCGCTTAGCTGTTGTATAATTAACTTTGTAGTATCAATCCCTACATCAGCACTTAAAAGCAATGTTTCCAGCTCTTCCAATAATTCAACATCAATTTCTTTTTTACCAAGCAGCAATCGACCGATGCCATCTCCTAATTGGTGGCGGGTTTTGCTTAATCCTTGCTTAAAGCGTGTGAATAAATTTTGCTTGGCCGGCTTATTGACTGGCGCTTGTTCTACCCTCGTTGGCAGCAAGGCATCCGTCGATGAGTCGCTCGGCTTCTCAATAGATGCGGATGGCTTACCATCCTGATTTCGTTTAAACCATTTGATCATAGGTATACAAAATAAAGGAAATATGGAATTCTATCACTTTTTTCAGTGAGGTGTATCATGCGCATCGTCTTAATGTCGCTGTTAGCGCTGTTATCCTGTCAGACGTTCAGCCAAACCCAGCAATTTACCCTGGACAATGGCTTAAAAGTAGTGGTGAAAGAAGACCATCGTGCGCCCGTGGTTGTCTCTATGATTTGGTATAATGTTGGCTCTGCTGATGAAGTGGGTGGACGCACAGGGCTTTCGCATGCCCTTGAACATCTCATGTTTAAAGGAACAATAAAATATCCGGTGGGCGTTTTCTCCAAAACCATTGCTGCACTTGGCGGGCAAGAAAATGCGTTCACCAATACCGACTACACCGCATATTTTGAGAAAATTGCAGCCTCTAATTTAGCCACCAGTTTCGAATTAGAGGCGGATCGCATGCAAAATTTATTGCTGGATAAAGAAGAATTTGGAAGAGAAATTAAAGTCATTCAGGAAGAAAGACGCATGCGCACCGATGATAACCCCCAGGCACTTACGTTTGAGCGCTTTTTAGCAACCGCTCATCTGGCCTCTCCTTATCATCATCCTGTGATTGGGTGGATGAGCGATTTGGAACAGATGCGGGTCGAAGATGCAAAAGCCTGGTATGAACGTTATTACGCTCCCAATAATGCCACCTTGGTTGTCGTTGGTGATGTAAATCCTCAACAAGTTTATCAGCTTGCAAAAAAATATTTTGGCAAAATCAAACCACGGCCGCAACCTCTGCGAAAATTACAAGTTGAACCGCCCATGTTAGGTCAAAAAACAGTGCAAGTGCATGCCCCAGCACAAGTGCCAGTACTCATGCTTGGATATACGGTCCCTACCGTGAAAACTGTGGCAGCCGAACATGCCGCTGAGCCTTATGCCTTGGAAATTATAGCCGGTATTTTGGATGCGGGTGATAATGGACGTTTTAGTAAAAATTTAGTCCGCGGCAAACACATTGCCAGTACTGCAGATATATATTATAACCTCTACTCACGTTATCAAACTCAATTTGTACTATATGGAAGCCCTAACCAAGCTCACTCAGTAACGGATTTGAAAGAAGGATTTTTATCTGAAATAAAACGCCTTAAAAACGAAAAATTAGTGAAGAGGAATTACAACGGATTAAAACCCAAATCATCGCTCAAAAAATATTTGAACAAGATTCTATCTTTAGTCAGGCCATGGAACTGGGTTTACTGGAAACGATTGGGGTTGGCTGGCAAACCGCTGAGAAATACATAGAAAAAATCAATGCCATTACTGCCGAACAGATACAAGGAACAGCGCAGCATTATTTTAAAGAAGAATTTCTCACGGAAGCTGAATTGATCCCAACCAATCCGGGTGAAAAAGAAAAAACTAAACGTGCTAATCAATCACTGAAGGGACCACTATGAGATCCTTATTGGCTTTACTCTGCTCATTCTTTATTTTACCCCAAACTCTGGCTGCTAAATCATTTGAAGCACAATATTGGCTGACTTCTCATGGCACACGCGTGGTTTTCTATCAAGCCATGGAAGTCCCCATGCTTGACATCAGCATCGCTTTTGCAGCCGGCTCCGCTTATGATGGCGAACATTTCGGTTTAAGTGCGTTAACCACGGAGTTGCTGAACCAAGGAAATGCCGGTCTTGATGCCAATACGATTGCCGAGAAATTGGCAGAAACGGGCGCGCAGTATGAAGGAGAAAGCTCTCGAGATATGGCGGTATTAAATTTAAAAACACTAACCGATCCAAAATCACTCAACGCAGCCAGCGATATTTTTGCGCTGATTGTGAATCATCCTGATTTTCCATTGCAAGCCTTTGAACGTGAAAAAAATCAACAACTAATGGCCATCGCCCAAGCTCAAGAATCACCCGAAGAAATTGCAAATCAAACCTTTTTCAAAGCACTTTATGGTGACCATCCTTATGCACATCCTATTAATGGAACGCAAGACCGTGTAAAAGCTTTGACCATTGAGCAAGTACATCGTTTCTATCAGCAATTTTTTGTTAATCGTAACGCGGTTATTGTGATGGTTGGTGCTATCGATAAATCCACTGCGCAACAACTGGCAGAAAAATTAACAAAAGATTTACCCGAAGGCGAAGCAGCCGCAACGATTCCACGAGCGCATTCTCTGCCAGAAGAATTAAACATTGAAGTTCAATTCCCCTCCTCACAAAGCGTCATTCGCCTTGGGCAATTGGGAATTGAACATCATAATAAAAACTATTTCCCCCTGATGGTTGGTAATCACATCCTGGGAGGTGGAACATTGGTTTCGCAATTAGGTGACGAAGTACGGCAAAAAAGAGGATTAACCTACGGCATTTATAGTCAATTTATACCCATGCCGGCACTAGGTCCTTTTATCATCAGTTTATCTACGCAAAATAAACAGGCGGCAATGGCTATTGATGTCACACGGAAAACCTTAGAGGCTTATCTTAAAGCAGGACCCAGTGAAGAAGAATTAACGGCAGCAAAACAATATTTAATTGGCAGTTTTCCTTTATCACTAGCCAGTAACCGTAGTATCGCCAATATGCTGCTCAAAATAGCTTTTTATCATCTGCCAGAAAATTATCTCGATACCTACACGGCCCAGATAGAGAAAGTAACCACCACACAGATAAAAGAAGCATTTGCACAATTAATAACACCAAATAAGTTATTACAAGTAACCGTAGGCAACACGTGAAACAAGTCATTCGTATCATTGGTGGACGCTTCCGAGGAAAAAAACTGCGTTTTCCAGCCCTTGAAGGATTACGCCCCACGCCTGATCGGGTTCGGGAAACATTATTTAACTGGCTAATGCATGATATTCGTGGCTCCCGCTGCCTGGATGCCTTTGCAGGAAGCGGAGCCTTAGGACTTGAAGCATTTTCACGAGGTGCTTCTAAAGTGACCTTCGTAGAACAATCAGCCAAGGCTTATACCAACCTGAAGTCTCTCATCTTAGAGTTTGATCCCTCAAGCTTGAACGTTATCAAAGCAGACGCTCGGGAGTATCTTAGACAAACGGATGAAACATTCGACATCATATTTTTTGACCCACCCTTCGCTAAGAATTACATTCTTCATTGTCTGCCCATGTTGGAACAAACAGAAATACTTCCCGAAAATGGCTTGCTCTACCTCGAGGCAGCGCATGAGATTGTGTTGGATACCTCCATCTGGCAAACCATCCGCCTGAAGCGAGCAGGGCAAGTGGTTTATGCGCTGTATAGAAAAATCCGAACTGCATCATAAGGCGATATCCAATCACCCAAAAACATACTTATTTGAAAATACACACTATCTTCTTGACAAGCTGTCATGCTCCTGTTTCAATCAATGCTAATCTTATCGTTAATCAAATAACAAGATGAAAAATAAGCTTGTCATGCTTTTTTGGCATCCATATGGATCACAGGATGTGGAACCACAGCTATCTATAAGAAACCTCCTCATAACGATCCCAGCGACGATGCCACCATAAAATTGGCAGAAGCTGCAAATTCTGTTAGTGATTCCATGCTAGAAATGGCACGGGTAGAAAAAATTATTACCCCACCAACAAAAGATAATGTGTTGACCATTCCCAATGCTTACAACTTGCAGGCTCGTGCTTCCGTTGATTGGGCAGGCCCTATTGCAGAATTAACTGAACGTGTTGCTAAAGCTGCTCATTACCGTATAAGAGTATTGGGCAAAGAACCTGCGATTCCCGTTTTAATTAGTCTCAATGTAAAAGATGAAAGTCTGGCAGAAATTTTACGAGATATTGATTATCAAGCCGGAAAAAAAGCTTACATTCACGTATATCCTAACAGTCAGGTAATAGAATTGCGTTATGCCAAACTTTACTCATAGTATCCCTATTATATTAACCGCCTTACTCATAGGCTGTTCTTCTCCTGCAGGTCCAGTGGGTGACACCGGCTCACTCGCAGGATTACAGGCAATGGCTAATAATAATACGGCCAAAACAGCCGCCCGCACTGGTGGCAAAATTCGTGAAGTGGCTATCAGGGAAACGGCTTTGGGTTTAGGCGCGCAATCCGGGCTTGCTTGGAGGGCTAAATTTATTGACGAGCAGCTCGTTAAGGAAACACGCAATCTTGATGCAATATATGATTTTAATGCACTTGTTCTTCCCCATAATATTTTGCCCCCTGTTTTACTGGAAGGTCGTAATACGCTTAACCTGGCAGACACACAAACCATCCGTATTTCAGACAGAACTTATAAGGTCGCCAAGCAAGCTCGATTTATTACCACTCCTCCAAACTGGCGACAGTATTTATGGATGGACTATAAAAAGCCAGATTACCCTCATGTAACGCTTTTACCCAAAACAAAAGAAGAACGCGCCATATGGATGGAATGCGTTGAAAAAGGATGGAAACAAGGCATAGAACAAGCCAATATCATTCTCGAAGAAAATATTGCCCGCATTAAGGAAGATTTCAGAGGCATGATTTTGTATCGAAAATTATTGGCAATGAACATGGTTTCTCCTCCCTATGTTTCCCACACTGATTTAGGTATTACAGGCGATGGCGAAGAAATACATATTGATGACAGGGTCTTGCGCATCACGGCATTACCTGCTTTAAATACAAACAGCAAGGAATGGCGCGCTGCTGTAGCCAAGGATGAAGACGCTTTGGAACAATTCAGAAACATGGAAAAATTAGTAAAAGCGGCTAAAATAAAAATAACAAGTAAGGCTTGGCAACCAATCATCACCCCAATCAGCTGATGAACGAGAAGCGATAGAAACAATAACTGACACCGCTTGCTCCGTTGCATTTCAGCAACGCTATGCGGCATGCAAACTCAACCTGCGGTACTATCTACCTCCAGAAGCCTTATTCAACAATCAATAATCACCATTGAGGTATAAGCTTGAATATGAATAATGAGCATATAAATTTGATGCCAGACGAGCCCACGCGTTTTACCCCTGTTTTTATGGATAGAATGCTTGAGCACGCTGAACATCTTAATGCGTCTGATATAACGATTCAGACTGGTGAACCTATTTTTGCTGAAGTGTATGGAAGGCTGATTAAAATAACAAATCGTCGTCTTTCTAACACAGAGCTTGGTGATTTAATTAACGCCATTTATGGTCCAAACGCCACTACGCAATTGCTAGCGGGCCAGGATATTGATACGCATTATGAATTCCGTCCAAACCGAGGTGTACGTTATCGCTATCGGGTTAATGGTACAGCCTGTCTTGTAGAAGGACATGATGCCATCCAAATTACCCTGCGAACGATTCCTACGACACCTCCCAAATTAGAAACCATGAATTTACCAGGCCGTATTCTGGAAGCAATCGAACCACAAGAAGGCATTGTCTTCATTACGGGTGCGACTGGATCGGGTAAATCCACTCTATTAGCTTCAATTATTCGCAATCTTATTGAAAAAGAAGACTCCAACCGTAAGGTGCTCACTTATGAAGCCCCTATTGAATTTGTTTTTGACGAAATCGAAACGATTTCTTCGGTGGTTAGTCAATCAGAAATTCCACGCCATATACCCTCTTTTGCTGATGGCGTTCGCAATGCCTTGCGCCGTAAACCTCGTTTAATTATGGTTGGGGAGTGCCGTGATAGCGAGACCATTAGTGCCGCCTTGGAGGCAGCGCTGACCGGTCATCCCGTTTACACTACCTTACATACCTCTGGTGTGGCAGAAACCATGCGACGTCTAGTTACCTCGTTTACGGGCGAAGAACGTTTAGGAAGAACGATTGATATTTTAGAAACCATCCGTCTTTGCATTTGGCAAAAATTGGTCCCTACGGTGGATGGCAGACGTGTAGCATTACGTGAATATTTGGTTTTTGATGAAGAAACGCGTGATATTCTTTTGGAAAGTGATCCCAATGAAGTGACAAATACAACACGCAAACTAGTGCGACAACGCGGCCAATTGATGACTCAGGATGCCCAGGAAAAATTCAAGCAAGGCATTATTAATGAAAGAACTTACAAACTCATCATGGCGGGCACAAAAGACTATCAAAAATCGCTTGCCTCATAACAACGCCATCATCGTCTTTGCCACCGACAGATGGTTTGGCTATCCTTTAAAAACTTAAAACTCCCAGATCTTTTACAGTCTGGGAGTCATCACCGAATTTACTTAACAACCGGCGTAGAGCCTGATGAGCCTGTTGGAGGTGAAGATTTCTTACCACCCGGTGTAGCTTGAGCAGAGCCTCCCCCACCTTGGCCGAATTTTTTCTTAGCCCAACCCACTCCTTTGGTAGCATACCCTTGTAATTGTTTATCCATGGCAGCCTGAGCAGCTGACGTTTCTTTACCAGCCTCACCTATTTTTCCTTTCGTTTCTTCACCCCATTGGGCCGCTTCTTGTCCCATACCTTCGGGCTGCCCTCCAATCCAACGCAACACTTTATCTGGAAGATAGGCAATCAACGTAAATGCTTTTTGAACGATGGTTAGATACAGCATGGTATAAATTAAAATAGAGAAAAAGTAGGCGTAGACCCCGGCCCATCCGGTATACCCTCCCGAAATTGTCCCTGCAGAAGTTGATATACTACTGCCTGTGAAATTGGTAAACCCAGCACCTAGGGCAACCTGATCGGCAACGCTAGGATTATCGGCGAACGCCCCTGATCCTTGCAGAAAACCAATGGCATTCAAAAATCCTGCATTTAACACCCAGACTCCTACATAAGAAAGGGCAATCGCGGCAATGTAGCCAATAATCATCATGGAGGGCCTTAAAAAGACATTCATAAGAATCATGATGGCCTGCTCACCCTTACCAAACGCTTCATGTCCTTCCGGATGAGTAACGCCTAAAGCCACAATAGGGGCAGCCACCATGGCTTCGATGACGGCAATAAGCCAGGCGATTGAACCGAGGGTAAAGATGACGTAGGGTAGGATTGGGACATAATAGGCGGTTGTAAACCCAACCCCAACCATGATGAATGTCCAGGTTAATAACAATGGCAAAATCAGCGCAATCATGGCGAACAAGAACACACCAACAATAGGGATAGCGGCCATCATAATCAATTCTATCCACAGATTGCCGGCAAAATTGATGTAATAAGTACCCATATTAGCCAAAGCCACTACGGGGTTGATGCCAGGCACGGTAATAATTCTCACCCCGTTTTCAAAGATGGTTGCCATGGCTTTTAATGGCATTTGTATAAACCCCCATACAATTTGTTCAATGAAGGTTCCCAATAAAGCCATGAAAACGTTATAGATGGTGGCTAAAATATACCACAGCATGGTGCCAAGAAGATTACCGATGCAAACGAAGAAAAAGAAATGCCCGCCACCACAACTAAACGAAGGGTATGGCAATTGCAGTGCACTCAAATTTGCCGGAGGAATATCACCCAACGGTCCAAAATTTGGTCCACTCAAGCCTGGCTGCTGGTTCGGCGTTGTTACTATACTGGAATTGGTGGTAAAACCATACACCGTAGAATCATTAAAATTTGTGTCCTGTACATTAAGGCTTGAGAATGAATAATCGGCCGCAGAAACGGAATTTACTCCCTCCCCGCCTCCAGCAATCAGATAGGCAACCTGTGCGACATAGGATGGGTTATTATTAAATAATTCACACAACACAGGAGGGGTGCTGCCAGAACATTGTAATTGAGTCAGACCACTCAGAGGAAACGTGCAATTTTTTAACCCGCTGTCTTTGTCTACCAAACCAGAAGAATCAGACATGGCCGACACGTTTAATCGCACCAGATTAAAAAAGTAGCTGCCAGCCATAACCCAACCTTGCGAGGTTGCATTTTGGATAAAAGCGCGTGCATTTGCAGCAGTACCCGCATCTTTTGCCTGCTTTTGTAGCGTCAAGGTAGGCAACATAATCGTTTGATAATCAGAAACCGCTCCTAGAAATTCGGTGCCATTAAATAATGTTGCCGTTGCACTCCCTTTTACTGGCCCCCACATCGTACAATTGGTGGTATCCCTGTTTGCACATACATCACCCGTGGTGGTTTGTGGGACTCCATACTGTTGGATAGCAAGATTAGAATAATTTGACGTCGTAGAATTTTGTGACGATGATGCAGCAAATGTCGGATTATTATTGACCATTACTTGGGCAATCATGGCCAATTCCATATACATTTGCTGGATAGCAATGGCTCTGGACATTTTGGCCGTCGCCAAGTCCTGCTGAGCATTTGCAGAGTTTGCATTGCTGCCGCCGCCGCCAAGTACTTGTAAAACACTTGCATCTGAAACCGGATTCTGGGAATTAGCATCACTAAAAGAAAAAGCATTCCATTGTATTGTTCCGCAAGTACCATTCAACTGAGAATATAGAGGATCCGTAAAATTAGGCATCTCCAGCGTATAGCTGGATTGTGCTGGGTTTGCTGATTGTTTGGCAACCACGTTAACCGTACTGATAAAATCGGGAACGGGGTTACCACAAAAACTCTGCATGTTTGAAGACAAATCCTCACCATAGCAAGGCCCTGCATTATTGCTTTTCTGTTGCAGATACGCCGTGCGTTGATTTTCCAATTGTTTCTGCAGGCCCAGCATACAGACTTGACCAGCCAAAATCGTTTGTGCACCGCTTAAAATATCACTTCCGCCACTTGAATTACCCATATAGTTTTGCGCGGGATTGGGTTGGCTTATCACAATGGAACCACCGCCGTTTAAATAACCCAGCGCAGCATCCCACACTTTATCCGCAGCTCCCACCCCTTGTAAAACAATCCACATGACAAAAATTTGCATCAAACAATAACCGGAAGCTTTGGGTATCAGTAATGCCAAACCAAACGTTGTACGGATAGGAACCCACAATGAAGACCACTTTTGACCTAAAAACTGCCCTTCCTGAGCGGTGTTTAACGTCGACACCAACAAGGTGTACATGATCACAATACCGCCTAAAGCAAGTACCGCAGCATTGAGCACCGCAAACATGCTTCCCATGATTTGAGAACCTGTGCCATGCAGCACACCATCTACGACGCCAAAAATATTACCGAGGAATATAACCGAATAATCGCCTGGCGGGGGCGCAAATGATAACGACCCTTGACTCTGACTATCTGCAGCCAACACCAACGTTGGGAACAATGTAAAAAACAAACTAAGGGTAAACTTTTTCATGGTTTATCACCCATTATGCCTTGCCTAAACCATTCGTGCACGGAGCAACCTAATTTTCGTTCCTTAATCTGGAAATACCAAAAGTGATAGCGAAAGGCTAAAATCAGGGCAATAAATGTTACAATCAGGCTCAGCCAAAACGCTAACATATGACCCAGTACACACCGATAAATCGCATACGCTAAAAGGAGAATAGCAATAAAAATCATAAATAGACATAATCGAAACAATGCCTTTTGCTTTGCAAGAAGCTCGCCATCCGTCAAATTAAATTGGGCTTTAACCTCTTCGAATGATACTTTTGGAGCGCCACGTTGCGGTACAAACAGTCGCTTGAGTCCATTCCCAATATAAGCCGCCGCCCCTTTAACTCGGTCCCAGTCAGCCCAGCCTCGAATATTGAAAATACTTCTTACTATATTCCCTATTCGGGAACCAGATTGTCTTTTCATAAAACTTACTTTATTCCAATAGACTTTTACTTTTTATACTATATTATAATAGTTAATTGAAACACAACGTATTCATTCTTCTCTGTAAAAAGTAAAAAAAGAGTAAATATGCCTGATCTTAGTCATGAAGCCTCTGCCCAATATTGGCATGATTTTATTGATCCTATGATTTACCGGGTCGTTACCTTTATGGAAAGCGTGGAAGACTGGACCCTCGATGGAGAAACCAGACTTGAACAAGCCATCGCACAATTAGGCAAGGAATTGGATGATATCGAAACCATCGATATGAATGCTTTGGGCGAAGAAGATAAATTCATTCGGTTGGTTGGCAATATAAAGTCTGGACGCGGACTTCGACTATTACAAGCCATTGATACCGTTCATCCCGGCAGTGCCTCAAAAATCCTGATTTATGCAGAAGAAACCAGCACGTCAAGTTCTGATCCATCTGGTTTTTTCCTTAAACGCAACATTGTCTTTGAACGATTACGTTTATTATCGCGCGTTTTTTCCGAATACCGTCTTAAACTTGTTGCACGAGCTCTTGAAGGGGAAGAATAATGAAAATAATTGGCCGCTCGCTTTTCGCCTGTTTGCTGTCCATGAGCCTTTTCACCGCTGAGGCTGCGGATTATGAGCCCGCTCCTACGAGTGAAAATTACTCCCCTGAGTTATCTGATATGAACACAAGCTTACAAAGCATTCAGGTTTACCTTTATAATTTAGGGCAATATTTAGGGTTTTCTCTAGGAAATGCCCCACAAAACAATCCTATTGAATCAGCCGCACCTTTGCCCTTTTTAGACCTTTCCCAAACTCAAATTGCTAATCTCTACATCCCGGCCATCACCGCACTAACCAATATTATGAGTCTTACCATTTTTAAAAATTACGGTTCAACCACAACTACAGGCGGAAACATATCGGTCAGTAGCTTGATTGACCAACAGCCGTACCAATCTGATCCGGGCAGTCAATCAGTATTGAATACGCTGACAACACCAGACTATTCTTACTGTCTAGGAAGTCAAACCGCAACAACATTTAAAGCCGATCCTTTGACAACGTGCACGAATGCCGGGCAACAGCTAACCAACTTAAAAGTTGTGAATGATGTCATTGGCTCACTTCCTAATCCCACGACTTTTTTCACCAGTGGAGGGATTACCGGTTCAGACAACAGTAATCTGCTTCAGCAACTGAGCAGCAACTCTCTCCTAACGCCGCTTAGTTATTCTACCGAAAGCCAGGCAGCCTCAGGAACAAGCTCATCTGCAGGCAGTGACACCTCAAGCCAAGATGTACTGACCGCCAATAGTGAAGCTCAAATTGCTGAAAATTTCATCCGCTATGTCAGCGGAGGCACAGTGCCGATTGATTTAGCAACCTGGACACAATATGGTAATTTATATACAGCAGCCACTGGCACAACAACCGATCTCTCCACACAACAGGCGAAGTATACACTGATACAATATCTTTCTTCCTTGCGCACCTATGCCGCTCAAACTTCCGTGGGTATTAATAATCTTTACTATATTCTGTCGAAAAGGATGAAAAGCGAGTCAGCGCAAACAAGTGAGGCATTAAATGAATACAATATGGCAACCTGGCGATTGGCAAACATCAGCAATGCTGCCAGTGGCCAGGGTGGTAACAATCAACAATCTCAGCAGCAACAACAATGGCAACAACAAATACAAAGCGCTCCTCCTGAGACAGTACAAAAAGAAATTGCCCTTTTGCTTGCAGAAATCAATTATCAATTATATTTAAGT
This sequence comes from Legionella oakridgensis ATCC 33761 = DSM 21215, assembly GCF_000512355.1. Lineage (NCBI taxonomy): Bacteria > Pseudomonadati > Pseudomonadota > Gammaproteobacteria > Legionellales > Legionellaceae > Legionella > Legionella oakridgensis. Next base: position 2,460,812 of record NZ_CP004006.1, read on the forward strand.
CGACAACAGCAAGAACGTATTTTACTGACCAACAGCATTTTAGTCATTCAAAGTGCTCGTTCAGTTAAGCCCAGTCTGCTGGGTGCTGATCAAGACCTAGGTCAAGGTCAAAGTCAAACACAATAATCTGAAAACGGAGCAGAATCCTATACTCACAGCAATTGAGATTTCGGCTAGGCGCAAATGAATGAGTCGAGCGAGTGTACAAGCAGCACATGACTGATGACGAACACGTTTGCAACAACGCCAAAAACTCAAGTGCGAAGAGTATATATGATCCTGCTCTTTTTTATTGATAACCCAAACCTGAGAGCACTGAATCCAAACGCTCCTTGACCACGCCAACAGGAATGAGGCTCATGGTTTCCGCTCCATGGGCATGAGTGCCCCAACGATTACTGCTGGCCGTTTTTTGCAGGACGGTTTTTACTGCTTCCGGATAATAATCCACCGCTAAATGGCGGTATAAGTAAGGTCCGGAAACGTCAGCGCTGGTCACGGCATGTAAAGCAATCACCGGTGTTCCCACCGCAGTCGCCATGTGAGAAGGCCCAGTATCAGGACATAATACAAGATCTGCTTGCTGCAACAGTGCGAGCAATTGTTTGGGCTTCGTTTTGCCAACCAAGTCAATGACAGACACGTTTTGTATGATTGCATCGGCCAATAAACGGTCATATTCTCCTGGACCGCCTGTCAATACCACTTGCGCACGCCAGCGAGATTGTACGTGCCGAATGATTTGAATATAGTGTTCAATCAACCAACTGCGCTCCGGTTTGCTTGCTGCCGGGTTAATCAGCATCACAGGCCCTTTAGCTTGTGGAAGATGCTTTCGAGCCCAGTCATGATCAGAGGCAGAAATTGGCAAATCCCAACGAATTTCTTTCTTTTGCGCACCTAGCGCTTCAGCAAATTTTAGAAACCCCTCAAGCGTATGGTCATTACCAGGCGTTATCTTTTCTCCAACAAACCAATGATGCCCATCTTTAGCACGTAATACATCATAACCAATTTTTCGCGAAGCCCGAATAAAGGGGTACAAAAAATTAGCACGAAAACTCGCTTGAGTAGCTAATAACACATCAAAGTGCCGAGAGCGCATTTGCTTATTAAAACGCCAATAATCTGCAACATTACTGGGCTTAGGTATTACAATAAACTCCACACCATCCAATCCCTCTACCAAATCATAAGCAGGCCGGGAAATTATCCAGGTTAATGACACATCGGGAATATTGGCTTGCAGCGTCCTTATCAGCGGCACAAGCATTAAGACATCTCCCAAAGCAGAAAGTCGTACAATGCATATAGATTTAATCATTTTTATGGTTGCAGTTAGGGCAAGTTTATTAAAAAATTCCGTAGCCTGGCAAAAAACATGTATTCGCGGTGCGCTAGATTATTGTTCAGATTAATCACGTTTCAAAACAAAACGAGCCCCACAGTAAGGACACACTTCAACACCCGTTTCTTCGATAGGTAGATAAACTTTTGGATGTGCATTCCACAACTCCATTTCATCCGTAGGGCAGCTTAAAGGCAACTCTTTAGGGGATACCATATAATTTCGCTCAGCACAGGCTGGCTGTTTTTGATTCTGAGACATCATTGACTCCTAACAGTTTCATTAAAGTTTCTAGTGCCCTTTTCCATTTAATTTTGACTGGTTGTCTGTCATTCCCACGAAGGCAGGAAACCATGTTGAATAAGGCTCTGTGCTCCGCTCAGAATGGATCCCGCCTTCGCGGGGATGACAAAAAACAAACCATTTGTACCACTCAACCTGTCCACATTGGAAAAATGTACTAGAGTATGTAAACAGATCCTAATTATTATCCAGTATTTTGCCGATTATGGCCATCATTTCTCCAGCAAGAGCAGGAGGATCTTCTGCAGAAAAAATAAAGCCATCTGGCCAATGGCGCAACCAGGTTAACTGCCGTTTAGCCAGTTGTCTGGTTGCGGCGATCCCCTTGCTTTTTAATTGTGAATAATCATATTCGCCTTGCAAAAAAGAAAGCACCTGACGGTATCCTACACTTCTCATGGAAGGATAAGATGCGGTTAAATTCCATTGTTGTATAAGGAAATTTACTTCATCAATCAATCCCTCAGACAACATTTGTTCAAACCGCAAGGCAATGCGTTGATGCAACCATTGGCGTTGCTTAGGCATTAAAAGCAAATTAATAAATCGAAAAGGGCGAACAGCATTTGTCTCGGCTAAAAAAAATTCCGACAATGGCTTTCCTGTCAATTGATAGACCTCTAAAGCACGTTGTATACGCTGAGAATCATTAGGATGAATTCTTGCCGCAGCATCGGGATCAGCCTTTGCCAATTGCCCATGCAAGGAAAGCCATCCTTGCTCTTCCGCCTGTTGTAAAATTTGTTTGCGAATTTGCCCATCCGCTTGCGGCAAGGTAGACAAACCCTGCTGTAGCGCACGAAAATACATCATTGTGCCGCCAACCAGTAGCGGAATATTCCCTCGTTTATGGATCATTTTGCATAGTTTATGCACATCCTCACAAAACTGCGCGGCAGAATAATGTTCTGGTGGATCTAAAATATCAATTAAATGATGCGGAGCCTCAATGAGCATTTGAGCATTTGGTTTGGCAGTACCTATATCCATGCCACGATAAATCATCGCGGAATCAACGCTAATGATTTCAAAGGGAAATTTCTGCACCAATTCGTAGGCCACCGCTGTTTTACCTGATGCCGTAGGCCCCATTAAACAAACCACTAATTCAACCATTCAAGATATCCCGACAGAGCTCAAGACCCAGAGGACGATACCATGATTCTGACGTGCCAGACGGTGACATCAACTGCAAAAAATAATCCGTCAGTTCATTCTGCTCCTCATCATTTAATTGTCTAGCGTCAAATGATTGACAATCCAGCAATAAATCTAATTGTTCGGATTGTCCAGAAAATTTTTCTGTACTTAACCGCTCCAATAATCGCTGAATATTTAATTGCGGCATTATCTTAGGCACACTGCGAATAATAATTGTTGTTTCGCCAATAAAATCAAATTGAATCCCAAAATGTTCCCACCCTCGACGATTGTGCTCAATGATTGGATGATGATGTATATTGATGGTATAACAGACTGGTACCAGGAGTGGCCGTTCTGCCAATGGAAATGGTTCCTGCGTCAAGAGAAAAGCCAACTGATGCCGTTGCAGTCGTTGAATATCCACAAGAAAGGGTTCTTCTTTTATAAACAACAAAGCAAAGCTTGCATTTAAGACCACCCAAGATGATGCGGCAGCACACTGAGAAGTTGCGTTCATCCCTGGGTATTGTGGGACGCTGGCTTCGCGAATCTGCATGGAGGGTTCAGCATTTGTCTTTGGCACAAAAGACTTAACTGTTTTTTTTGAAGGTAACGACAAGCCTTGGGTTAATGTTGAAACAACCAAATCATGCACCCATCTTGGTTGTCGAAAACGAACCTCATGTTTGGTGGGATGAACGTTCACATCCACTTCCTGCGGAACAACGGACAGATACAATAAACAAACAGGATAGCGACCAGGATGTAATAAGCCATCATAAGCCTGTTTGATGGCATGATTTATCAATTTATCTTTCACCATCCGCCGATTAATATATACCCATTGTTTATCGTTTTGGCTACGCTGATAAGAAGGACTACCAATCCATCCATATAAGTGCATATCAGCATGAGCAGCATCCAAGAAAATCGCTTGCTCCATGAATGCCTTCCCCAATAACTTTCTGATGCGCAGTTGTTCTGTTCTTTGACAAAACGCAGAAGGCAATACCAGCATTGGTTTACCATTATGACTTAATGTGAGAGACATGGCGGGCACACTCATGGCAAAGCGTCGAACCACTGAATCAATGGCCTGGTATTCTATGTGTTCAGATTTAAGAAATTTTCTTCTGACAGGCGCGTTATAAAAAAGGTCTTGCACGTCTACGGTTGTGCCTTGTTGTCTCGCACATGGCGACAGACGATGGTTCATGCCATGGAGAGACAAAAGCATGGCATGTTCCTGATGTGCCGGCCTGGAACTTATAGATAACTTGGATACAGAGGCAATACTTGCCAATGCTTCGCCCCGAAATCCCATACTGGAAATGGCATATAAGTCATTTAGAACCGTTATCTTACTCGTTGCATGGGCAGTAACGGCCAAAAGCAAATCATCCGCAACAATGCCAAAACCATTATCACTAACCTTAATACGATTTAAACCTCCAGCCTCAATTTCAATATGAATGGCATTTGCACCAGCATCTACGGAATTTTCAAGCAATTCTTTAACAACGGAGGCCGGCCGCTCTATCACTTCGCCAGCAGCAATTTGATTAGCAACCTCGGGCGGTAATTGATGAATTCTCATGACCATGATTTGGGTATGCCAAGCGTTTGCCCTGGATGCAAATGTTCCGTTGATAGCCGATTAAAATTTTTAAGTGCTGCGGCGGTCGTATGATATTGTTTGGCAATCACAGGCAACGTCTCACCTTTTTTTACAAGATGTCTACCAGCACTGGATAATGCTTCTATCCTTGAGCCATAGGGAGGATGGGCGAAGAAATAACGCTTAATGCCTTGAAATATCGCCTGGGTCAAACGAGCCTGATACGCTGAACTTGTGAGATTTTTTTCTTCATGAGGGTTAGAAATAAACCCGGTTTCAATTAAAATGGAAGGAATGTCCGGTGATTTTAAAACCACAAACCGCGCTTGTTCAACTTTTTCATGGTGAAGATTCGTTATTTTATCCAAGTGTTGCAAAACAGTGCTTCCTATTTGCAGGCTGGCGCTAATCGTGGCCGTTTGTGACAAATCAATCAACACTGTACGTACCAAATTATTTTTATCATCAAGCTCTGAAAGATTAACCCCACCTAACTCTGAATAGTTTTCCTTTTCTGCCAGCCATCTTGCGGCCTCGCTGGTAGCCCCTGTTTGTGATAGCGCAAATACAGAAACGCCATTAGAATGCTGATTGATGAAGGCATCGGCATGAATAGACACAAACACGTCAGCATTATACTTTCTAGCGATGTGCAATCGTTCGCGTAAACCAACATAATAATCGCTGGTACGGGTTAAAACTGCCCGCATACCAGGCTCTTTATTAATAATTTCTTTCAACTTAAGTGCAATGGATAAGACAACATCTTTCTCAACGTGCCGGTTTGGTCCAATGGCGCCTGGATCTTTACCCCCATGGCCAGGATCAAGAACAATAATAACATCGCGAAGCGACCTGGGGGGAGTATGGCGTGTTTTAACTGGCAATTTAGCGGTATACGCTTTGACCACTGCAGGATTAGCCACTGGTGTGTTGGCTCTCGCACCGTGAACTCCAGTATTCTTTTCCAAAAGCTCCAATTGCAATAAACCTGCTGATTGAGTTTTATTAATTTGAATAGAATGGTTCACATCAAAGACAATTCGCAACGTTTGCGTATCGGGATGGCCGCTGCGTACATGGGAAATTAATGGATGATTTTTCGCCAATGTCTGCAAATTAATCGTTGTTGCAGTCTGGGCAAAGTCAATGACCACTCGAGAAGGATTCTCCAGAGTAAACAATTTATAAGAAAACGATCCCTGCAAAGAAAAGACTACCGATGTTTTATCTTTTTGATCCTTAATGGCAATAGACGTTAACGTTGCGGCAAACATCGTATTGCAACAACAAAACAGCAATATCGTTCTAATTAGTCGTGTACGCATCATTCACCGGCAAGAGTCGTCAATATATTGAACCCGACAGCACTGTATGCAGTTGCATTCAGTGTACGTCCTTCATCGCTCATCGACAATAAAAATCCAACATCAATCTGTTCAAGGTAACAAACAGCTCGTTCAGGCCATTCAATAAGGCATATGGTATTATCCGAAAAATAATCTCGAAAACCAAGATAATCCAGCTCAGCCTCGTCTTGAATACGATACAGGTCAAAATGATGAATGTGCAGATCGGACATTTGATAACTTTCAATGAGGGAAAAAGTAGGACTTTTAATGGCTGAGTAGATTCCTAATGCTCTTAGCAGTGCACGAATTAACGTGGTTTTTCCCGCGCCAATCTCGCCACTGAATGTAAGTATTAATGGAGCCCGAAGACAAGCTGCTAAGCGCGTTGCGATTTGTTCGCTTTCATATTCATTGGGTAAATTAATTATAAGATTCATATTTTTTACAGATTATACTGCTGCTTATTCAAATCAGAACTCGAACAAATCAGGTGCGTTTATGTGTTCAAAAAAACAAATGTCCCTAAACATTCACTCGGTGCCGTATATAAGGAATTAAATCACTGGCGAGCAACCCTCGTTCGCCTGACTTACCAGCTGCATCATCACCAGCCGTCGCATGTAACCAAACACCAACTCGAGCAGCATCCGCCAATTGCAAACCTTGAGCAAGCAATCCACCTATAACACCACTCAATACATCACCCATGCCGGCACTGGCCATCCCCGGATTTCCTGCTGTACAAAGGTATGCCTCTTGTGTACCGACATTGACCATTGTACCTACTCCTTTAAGAATAACATTTCCTCCATATTTCTGTTGGATCCGTTGGGCTGCTTTGCAGCGGTCAGCCTGAATTTCAGCGGTTGAACAGGCCAACAAACCAGCTGCCTCTCCTGGATGTGGAGTTAATATCCAATTGTCATCCTGCTGAGGAGATTGGGCAAGCAATCTTAATGCTGAAGCATCAATCACCAGAGGAAGTTGTGCCGCAATGGCTACAGAAAACAATTGCCGTGCCCATTCATCTTCACCAAGGCCCGGTCCAATAACGCATACGGTTGCTCTGGCTAATAAAGGTAAAAGCTCTTCTTCGTCATGAATTGCATGAATCATCGCCTCCGGTAAAAGAGGTAAAACACTCTTTGCATGTTCGGGCCATGTGGCTATGGTCACTGCACCAGCCCCTACTCTTAATGCTGCACAAGCTGCAAGATAGACAGCCCCTGGCATACCTGGACCACCGCCAATAATAAGCACATGGCCGTACATACCCTTATGTGAATTTTTACGGCGTGGCGTTATGATCTGCTTTAGCTGTTGCCCATTCAGTTGATAAGCTGCCGGAGTAATATCGGCCAGACAATGGCCTATCTGCAAGTCGTGACAAACAATTTCACCACAATAATCCGGGCCATCCAGCGTAAACATTCCTATTTTTTGCGCGATATAGGTTACCGTCACATCCGCCTGAACACAGATACCACAAACACGGCCGGTATTAACATCTAAGCCAGAAGGTACGTCAAGTGACAATACTGGCAATCCACTGTCATTCATAAGACTAATGACGTGTGCAATTGGATCACGGACATCATCTTGTAAACCAATGCCTAACAAGCCATCCACGATCAATTCAACATCACTGTCGAGTGCATCATCAAAAAATTGACAGGAAACTCCGGCAGCAACGGCCAATGTGGCCGCATGACGAGCGGTTGGCGGTAATTCTTCGATGGCCTTATATTGATAGACAATCACGGCAATACCTTTTTGTTGGGCTAATCGCGCCACAACATACCCATCCCCACCATTATTTCCCCCACCGCAAAATACAGCAATTGAGCGCACCTTAGGATAAATGCTTAAGAGAGTATTCAATGCAGCCATTCCTGCCCGCTCCATGAGCTCTTCTTCCGTAAGGCCCAAGTCATTGACAGCTTTATGTTCACACAATCGAATATCACGAGTTAAATAAAGTGCCGCAGCTGTTTTGGACATTCCTTATTCCACCTCATCGTTTATTCAATCTATAAGTGGTTGGCCAATATTATTTAACCAATTTTAACGCCGGCTTGCTACGCGTTCCTTTTCCAGCCTCTGACGTCGATGGAGAAGTCGGTGGTGGACTATCTTCCTCTTCAGAAAACTCCATCCCCCTGCCATTTTCTTTCGCATAAATTGCCAGCACCGCTCCCGGTGGCAAAAAAATTTGAGTTGATTGCCCAGAAAAACGTGCAGTAAATAAAATTCTGTCATTTTCCAGATGTAATCCACGACAGGCTTTAGGTGAAATATTCAAAACAATGCGACCACCAGTAACATGCTCTTGAGGCACTTGTACGCCGGACGCTTCAGCGTTCACCAAAAGATAAGGCGTTAAATCATTATCCACAATCCACTCGTAAATACCCCGAATTAGATACGGTTTACTTGAAGTCATTGTCGTCATTATGCGGCCCTTAGCTGCCTCTCAGCATCGGTTAGACTTGTCTGAAACGATTCGCGCTTGAATAAGCGTTGCATATAAGTATTCAATCCCTTGTTCTGGGAGGAAACGTCAATACCCAACTGCGGCAAGCGCCAAAGTAAAGGAGCCAATACACAATCAAGCAAAGAAAATTCTTCGCTCAGAAAATAAGGCTTGTCGGCAAATACCGGTTCCAGATTGGTTAAACTTTCAAGCAGTAAGTTACGCGCATTCTCTACGTCGTTGCCAGAATGAATACGATGCAGTAATGAATACCAATCCTGTTCAATGCGATGCATCATTTTGCGTGTTTCTGCACGGGCAACAGGATAAACCGGTAATAAAGGAGGGTGAGGAAAACGTTCATCCAAATATTCCATAATAATGCGGGATTCGTATAATACCAAGTCACGATCAATAAGCGTCGGGACGGTTCCGTAAGGATTAACTGCCATGAGATCTTGAGAACTTACCCCTTGCTTGGCAGCAATAATTTCCACGTTCACCCCTTTTTCTGCCAATACAATTCTCACCTGGTGACTGTAAGCATCATTATTGTCTGAATACAAAGACATGATAGTACGTCTTGCAATAATAGCCATCAACAACTCCTCGTCATTCATCAAAAGGTCACTATTTTACCATATTTTAAAATTTGGTGCTGAAAATGCAGACAAATACTCAATAAAAAATATTCTATATCGAACAACCACGGCAATCTGGACAAACAACGCACTAATGAATATCACGCCAATACAGTTTTTTCAGTTGATAGGCAATCAGTGCAAAAATGCCCAAAAAAATCATTACAAAAACTCCCATATGATACCGAACCAATTGGGTTGGCTCTGCAACATACATAAGAAACGTCACCAGATCTTGTAAGGCACTATCAAATTGTTGTTGAGTCATTTCACCATTGGATATCAGAATGAGTGTTGCCTCATATGGCTTGCCAGCTTCACTTTCTTTTTTTCAGCAATGACTTCACCTTGCAAGGGAGCCAAAATATTGGGCATGGCCACATCAGGAACTAACAGGTTATTGGCACCAAATGGCCTGGTATGATCAATATAAAAACTTTTCAGATAGGTATACAGCCATGCAGCACCACGTTCACGCCCAGATAACGTTAAATCCGGAGGCATTTTGCCAAACCATTGACGCGCATCCTCTGCAGGCATACTGATTTCAATAGGATCATATAGTTTAGCGGTTGTAAATATAAGATTATTAGTTAGAAGGTCTTTATCAACGCTTCCATCAAAGGTTGTTAATCCCAAGTCCTCCGCCATGCGATTATAACGTAAGTAGCGCAATGAATGGCATCCGGAGCAATAATTCATATATAGTCTCGCCCCTCGCTGCAATCTTGCCTGATCGTGCAAATCAATGGTCACTGGCTTTATTTCTATTGCCGTTGTAGCGGCATGCGTAAAAGAGAACCCCATCATAACGATAAGATAAATAAGTATTTTTTTCATATCGTTACTCTCTCTGGCACTTCCCGTACCCCTTCATAATGGCTATAAAAAGGCATTAACAAAAAATATGCAAAATAAATAATAGTGCAAATCCTCGCTAGAACTTGACGTATTGGGGTAACATCAACAGTTCCCAAATAACCCAGAATAAAAAACTAAGCACCAAACCCAATAATGCACCTTTTGAAAAATTGCCTTTATAACGCATCGAACGCACAGAACTTTTGTCCAGCCATGGTACAAAAATAATATTAAAATCGCTCCCATCATCACCAAAACACCAAAAAATTTGTCTGGTACCGCTCTTAACATGGCATAAAAAGGGGTCATATACCAAACGGGGGCAATATGTTCCGGGGTCGTCAATGGATTGGCAGGAGAAAAATTGGCATGCTCAAGAAAATACCCTCCCATTTCAGGAAAGAAAAATACAACGGCAAAAAAGCAATTAAAAAACAATGATACCGAAAAAGTCTTTTACTGTGTAATAAGGATGGAATGGAACACCATCGAGCGGCTTGCCTCGCGCATCAAGGTGCTTTTTAATGTCTACGCCATCAGGATTATTTGAGCCAACCTTATGTAAAGCCACAATATGTAAAAAAACCAACCAAATAAATAAAATGGGAACCCCTACAACATGCAAGGCAAAAAACCGCTGTAATGTTGCATTGGCTATATTGTAATCACCTCGCAGCCAGGTTGTTAATGCATCACCAATACCAGGGATTGCACCAAATAAAGACGTAATGACTTGCGCTCCCCAATAAGACATTTGCCCCCATGGAAGCAGATAACCAAAAAAAGCCTCTGCCATCAAAAGAACAAATAATATAACACCTAACAACCAAACCAATTCGCGCGGTTTTTGATAAGAGCCATACAATAAACCGCGAAACATATGAATATAAATCACAATAAAAAACGCCGATGCTCCTGTTGAATGCATGTAGCGCAACAGCCAGCCAAAATTAACATCGCGCATGATGTACTCCACAGAGCTGAACGCTTCTGCAGCCGTGGGCGTATAAAACATCGTTAACCATAACCCTGTAAATAATTGATTGACCAAAACCACCATGGCCAATGAACCAAAATAGTAATAAAAATTGAAATTTTTAGGGGCGTAATATTCGCTGGCGTGGCTTTTCCAAGTACTGACCAAAGGAAAACGAGCATTTATCCAATTCAGCAATCCATTCATCATCAATCCTTATTTCTCATCTTCCCCGATTACAATCACATGTTCTTTGACAAATCGGTAAGGAGGAACTTCCAAATTAATGGGGGCAGGAACCCCTTTAAATACCCGACCGGCGAGGTCAAAACTTGAACCATGGCAAGGGCAATAAAATCCGCCTGGCCATTCTGGCCCCAACTCTTTTTCATAGGGTTTATATTTAGGTGAACACCCAAGATGAGTGCAAATACCTACTAATATCAGGTATTCGGGTTTAATAGAGCGATATTTATTTTGTGCGTATTCAGGCTGTTGCTCCACTAATGAATTAGGATCGCGTAAACGCCCTTCTATCTCATTAAGATGCTGAAGCATTTCTGGAGTTCGTCGGATAATCCATACAGGCTTACCCCGCCATTCAACTGTCACTTGCTGGCCTGGCTCCAATTTACTTAAATCAACTTCCACAGGAGCACCAGCTGCCCTTGCTTTTGCGCTAGGCATCCAAGAAGTAATAAAAGGTGTTAATGCACACAAGGTGCCGATCCCACCCAAAACCCCAGTCGTCATCAGCAAAAAACGGCGACGTTGCTCATCGATTGATTCATCTGGGACCGTTTCGGGATTTAAGCTCGGATCGGGTTCATGACTCACGGCAAATCATCCTGACATGCAAAAAGATAAATTCATTTATATCAAAGAATTGATACTTTGGAAACGGCTGATAGTTGGTTGAAAAAATCTCTGTGATATCTGAGATAAAAAAAGCCCCGCATATGGCGAGGCTGATGGGAATAATTTAACGTTTTGAATACTGAGTTGCGCGTCTTGCTTTATGCAGACCCACTTTCTTCCTTTCCACGCGTCTTGGATCACGGGTTAACAATCCTCGGGCGCGTAATTTCCTTCGAAAGGAATCATGGCTGGGCTCAACCTGCTCTGGCATATCATGCTCATCATATTCCACTAAAGCTCTGGCGATACCCAAACGAATAGCGCCTGCTTGCCCGGAAATTCCACCACCTTCAACCGTTGCATAAATATCAAACTTGTTGAGAACGTCTACTGTCTCCAGAGGTTGCCGAACAATCATACACGCTGTTTCACGACCAAAATAATCTTCTAATCTGCGATTATTGATTTTGATGTCGCCTTTACCTGGACGTAAAAAAACTCGAGCTGATGAGCTTTTTCTACGACCGGTCCCATAGTATTGCTGTATTTCAGCCATAATACTTATTCCTCAATTTCAAGTTTCTTAGGTTGCTGTGCTGTGTGAGGATGTTCCGTACCGACGTATATTTTAAGTTTACGATACATTTCCCGACCTAATGGATTCTTAGGGAGCATGCCCTTCACTGCACGCTCTATAATACGAACCGGGTTTTTTTCTTGCAGCTTATCAAAAGAGATTGATTTAATACCACCTGGAAAACCAGTATGGTTATAATACATCTTATTTTTAAACTTTCGCCCTGTTACCGTTACCTTTTCTGCATTAGTTACAATGATATAATCCCCTGTATCTACATGAGGAGTATATTCTGGTTTATGTTTTCCACGTAAACGATGGGCGATCTCACTTGCAAGACGACCTAATATTTTATTGCTGGCATCAACCACATACCAGTCACGCTTGACTTCATGTGGCTTGGCGCTGAATGTCTTCATTAAATTAACTCCGTACCGCCTTAAATGGTAATCTTTAATCTTGGACGGGCGATTTTAACCAAAACTTGCATAACCTACAAGTACCTTTTTAAATTAATCGATTAAAAGCCGATCAACAACCTGCCCATGAAGTAAATGATGTTGAATAATTTCATCAAGATCAGAAAATGACCGATAACTATACCATATCCCTTCGGGATAAACGACCAAGCAGGGCCCAAGATCACAACGCCCCAAACAGCCAGATTTGCTGACCCTGATCTTACCCGAACCATGCAGATCAAGCCGTTTAAGCTCTTTTTTTAAATAATCGAAAAATGGCTCGCCGCCCGAATTAGCGCAGCATGTCTTGCCAGGAGCTTTTTGATTTGTACAAATAAAAATATGTTTCGCATAATAAGACAATGCTCTCTACCTCATACAAATCAATTATTCTTTGGCAATAGCTTCGCCCTGTGCTTCAACTTTTGTTTTTAATTTAAGGCCTGGCTTGAAAGTAACCACACGCCTAGCTTCTACAGGAATTTCTTCGCCTGTTTTAGGGTTTCTACCCGGACGTTTTGGCTTGTCACGTAATATAAAATTACCAAATCCTGATAATTTTACATGTTGGCCATTTTCAAGTGCAGACCGCATCTCTTCAAAAAAGAGTTCGACAATTTCCTTTGCATCTGGTTTGGCCAGTCCAATTTCACTACATAAAGCTTCCGCTATAGCCGCTTTACTTAATGCATTCACGATTAGTCCCTCAATGTAATTGCAAATTCATTCTTTAGCTTTTCTATTATAGCACTGATTATTATATTAATCTCAGAATCAACCAGTGTGCGGTTATCATCTTGCAAGGTCAAGGCTATAGCAAGACTTTTTTTACCTGAAGGAATAGAATCCCCAGTATATACATCAAATACATCAAATGCCTTTAACCATTCAGACGCTACAACTTCACGTACAGCCGCTTCTATTTGTATAGCATTAATTTCTTCATTAACAAGTAAAGACAAATCTCTGCGGATTTGTGGATACTTGGAAATAGGCTGGTAACGGACTGGCTGATTTTCGAGAAAAGAGGACAATGATAACTCAAACAATATCACTTCACCATTAAAATCCAGAGCATCCACGAGACGAGGATGTAACACTCCAATCCAGCCTGATTCTTGTTTGCCAACCACAATACGGGCAGATTTTCCTGGGTGAAGTGCCGGATGAACAGACGCGGTAAAATGAACGTCTTCCATATTAAAAGCAGCAAACAATGCCTGCAAATCCCCTTTTAAATCATAAAAATCAAATAGTTTTGTCGTCTCACTCCAATTTAAATTTCCGTGAGCCCCCATTAACAATCCTGCGGTGCATGAACGCTCTACCAGCACTCCATGATTTATTTCAAATACAACACCTGTCTCAAAAAGTTTTATAGCAGTCTGTTGACGATGATAATTATAAATCATTGAAGCAATCAATCCTGGCCACATTCCAACTCTCATTTGCGACAGTTCCTGAGAAATGGGATTTAATAACTGCAAGGTTTCCGATTGTGGGTAAATGGCTTGTTGCAGCTCAGGATCAACAAAGCTATAGCTAATGGTTTCATGATAGCCACGATGGCTCAAAAATTTTGCAATTTGTGTTGACAGGTGTTCATATGGATTTATATTACCTGCTTTCGCTGCAGTCAACATCGGCTGAACTTCCATATTTTCATAACCATACAAGCGAATAATTTCCTCTACCAAATCAACTTCAAGAGCAATATCAAAGCGGTGAGAAGGCACTTCAACATGCCAGCCCTCTTGTTGCTGAATCACCGACATTCCCAGCCGGCATAATATCTGCTCCATCTCAATGGCCGGAATATCTAGCCCGCTTAATTGTTTCACTTTAGTTGGATTAAAGAGTACTTTGTGCAACTCTGGCAATTGTGTAGGATGATTGGTCATTGTGATAGGACCAGCTTTCCCGCCGACAATGGCTTGCAATAATTCAGTAGCCCGCTCCATGGCAAGCACTTGCAATGCAGGATCAACGCCACGTTCAAAACGTTGTGAAGAGTCACTGGTCAAACCATACTGGCGCGCAACACCTGCAATAGAGACTGGATTGAAAAAAGCACTTTCCAGAAAAATATCCGTAGTATTAGTTTGTACAGAACTTGCCTCTCCTCCCATGATACCCGCCATAGCCAATGGCTTGCCGCTATCAGCAACTACTAAAACATTGTCAGCTAAGGTTACGGTTTGGCCATTCAGTAATTTTATTGTTTCTCCATCATGGGCATAGCGCACATGAATCTCATCCTCAATGGCTTGTAAATCAAAAGCATGCATGGGTTGCCCGAGTTCAAGCATGACGTAATTGGTAACATCCACGACTGGATGCAAGGGGCGAACTCCTCCACGCTGTAAACGCTCTTGCATCCATAATGGAGTCATTGCATCCGGATTAATTGCCTGAATGATTCGCCCGCAGTATTGAGGACAAGCTTCTGTGGCGTGCAAATGAACCACTAAAGACGCATCGGTTTGTGGTGTGTTGCGTATAAGATGCGGCTTATTTAAAGATAATTTATTTAATGCAGCAACTTCTCTTGCAATACCTAAGACACTAAAACAATCAGCACGATTTGGCGTTAAATCAATATCCAATACCTGATCATCTAAAGCCATATACTGTCGTAAATCAGTACCAACTGGTGCATCATCAGCAAGCTCAAGAATACCTTCGGAATGCTCTTCCAGACCAAGCTCACGACCTGAACACAACATTCCTTGCGATAATTGCCCACGAAGTTTTACTTCTTTGATTTTTAGACCGTCAGGCAGCTGGGCGCCCAAACGGGCAAATGCCACTTTTAAGTTGGCTCGAACATTCGAGGCACCACAAACGACCGTATACGTGGTTCCATCACCAGCATTTATCTCACAAATAGTCAATTTATCAGCCTGAGGATGCGGCATGGTATTTATCACTTCAGCCACCACAACGTGGCTAAACTGACCCGCAACGGGGTTAACGGAGTCAACTTCCAATCCAGCCATAGTCAATTGCGCAGCCAATTGCTGTGTTGTCAATGGCGGATTAACCCATTCACGTAACCATAATTCGCTTATTTTCATTGAAATTCCTAACTAGAACTGCTTTAAAAACGCCATATCATTCTCAAACATCATGCGCAAGTCATCAATACCAAAATAAAGCATGGCAAGTCGGTCAATTCCCATGCCAAATGCCCAACCTTGATACACTTCAGGGGAAATCCTTACTGCTTTGAGTACATTAGGATGAACCATGCCACAGCCAAGCACTTCCAACCATCCTGTGAACTTGCAGGAACGACACCCTTTACCTGCACATTGAGTGCACTCAATGTCCACTTCCGCAGAAGGTTCTGTAAAAGGGAAATAAGATGGTCGAAATCGAATGCTTAAAGTGCGGCCGAAGAAATAAGCAAAAAAATCCTGTAACAATCCCTTTAATCCTGCCAAGGTAGCTTGCTCATCAATGAGCAGTCCTTCTACCTGATGGAACATAGGAGTATGGGTTAAATCAGAATCACAACGGTAAACTCGACCCGGTGCAATCAAACGCAGCGGAGGTGTTTTAGTTTCCATAATACGTACTTGCACAGGCGATGTATGCGTACGCAGCAACCGATCATCGCCAAAATAAAAGGTATCATGCATAGCACGCGCAGGATGATGTCCTGGAATATTCAATGCTTCAAAATTATAAAATTCAGTTTCAACCTCGGGACCTTCAACAATATCGAACCCCAATCGGCTAAAATAGTCATTGATGAATTGTTTCACCTGCGTAACAGGATGGATTGTTCCTGTTTTGTTATTCCGTCCTGGCAAAGAAACATCTATACGTTCTGCTGTAAGCCTCTCTTGCAATAACGCTTCTTTTAATTGTGATAGCTTTTTCTCAATGCAAGCACTGATTTCTCGCTTTGCCTCATTAACAAGCTGGCCTACTTTAGGTTTGTCTGCAGCTGGTAAATGAGCCAGGCCTTTAAGTATTTCAGTTAACCGGCCTTTTTTCCCTAGAAAATCAACTCGAATTGCTTCCAATTGACTGATTTCCTGAGCATTTCCGATAGCACTAAATGCTTCCTCTTGTAATGCGGTAATATCATGCATGCTGCAACCTACCAATAAAAAGGCAGCGTCACGTAAACAACTGCACCAATCAATCCTGCTCACACTCTTAAAGGAGAGGCAGTCAAGACACGGATTACGCAACAGCGCACTCTGTAAAATGGATACAATAAAAAACATCGCACTAAGGCATCATCAATTAGTCTTTTAGGTTTTTGCCGAAAAAACTTTATGGCATGCCTTACTACAAAGGTAAAAGGAGGCCTAGGCCTCCTTGTTTCATACTTGTGAAGTTCCGCTTCTATACTCTTCGCACTTGAGTTTTCGACGTTGTTGCAAACTTATTCGTCACTGGTCATTGTACTGCTTGTACACTCCTTCGACGTACTCATTTGCGTCAGCCGAAATCTCAATGGCTGTGAGTGAATATACTATTATGAAGCAAGAGCCGCTTTCGCACGTTCAGCAATCGCTGCAAAAGCCACTTTGTCATGCACTGCCATATCAGCAAGTACTTTACGATCAAGTTCAATGGCAGCTTTTTTCAAACCATTCATCAAACGACTGTATGAAAGTCCACACTCACGAGCTTGTGCATTAATCCTTGTAATCCATAACGCACGGAATTGACGTTTTCTTTGTCGACGATCACGATACGCATACTGTCCAGCTTTAATAACAGCCTGTTTGGCAACACGGTACACCCGGCTTCGGGCTCCATAATAACCTTTTGCTTGTTTTAAGACTTTCTTATGACGGGCTTTTGCAGTCACCCCACGTTTTACTCTTGGCATAATCTATTTCCTCCCCTTAACTACCGTGCAGCATGCGCTCGGCAAGACGTGCATCGCATGACTTCAACGTAGAAGAAGCAACGCGCAGATGCCGTTTTTGCTTGGTTGATTTTTTAGTGAGGATATGGTTGCGATAAGCGCCTCGACGCTTAATAGCTCCACTTGCCGTTTTACGGAAGCGCTTATGAGCCCCCCGATGTGATTTCAATTTTGGCATAACTAAATACACTCCGCATTTGGGATGAGTCTCTTGGCAGCCTACAGAATGCTAACGGCCATAACCCAATCCGATGTTTGCTAATTAATCCGATAAAGTTCTTAATATCGGCTTCACTTCTTTTTAGGCGATAAGACCATCATTAATTGGCGACCCTCACGTTTGGCTTGCTGCTCAATAACAGCAAACTCTGCTGTATCTTGTTGTAAGCGCTCCATGATTTTCATACCAATATCCTGATGTGCAACTTCACGTCCGCGAAAACGCAGTGTGATTTTGACCTTATCACCATGATTGAGGAAACGTATCAGGTTGCGTAGCTTGACCTGATAATCCCCTTCTTCCGTTGTAGGACGGAACTTCAACTCTTTGACTTGTATTTGCTTTTGCTTTTTTTTGGCTTCAGCTTGTTTTTTACTGATTTCAAAGAGGTATTTACCATAGTCCATAATCCGGCAGACAGGTGGTTTGGCAGTAGGGGAAATTTCCACCAAATCCAAACCACTTTCTTCTGCGGCACGCAAAGCTTCCCGTGTTGACACAATTCCAGCCTGATTGCCATCTACATCAATTAAACGTACTTCAGCTACATTGATCTGTTCATTAATTCGTGCGCGATCACCGTCACGCTTATTTGATGCACTAATGGTTAAATCCTCCTGCTGGTTTAAATGTTTCTTGATGAACGTTTCGCATCAATTTCTTGGTTAAGCATATCGCAAATTGTATCAATTGTCATCGAACCCAAATCTGCACCATCGCGTGTACGCACCGTTACAAGGCTATTTTCAACTTCTTTATCGCCGATGATTAACAAATATGGTACCTTTTGCAAGGTATGCTCGCGAATTTTAAAGCCAATCTTCTCATTTCTCAAGTCAAAATTCGAACGAATGCCTTTCTTTTGCAAGATTTCATTGATTTTTGCGGCGTATGGGTGTTGTTTCTCACTAATGGTAAGCACGGATGTCTGAACAGGTGCCAGCCATAAAGGAAATTGACCAGCATGATGTTCAATCAAAATCCCCATGAAACGTTCCATGGAACCAAGAATGGCCCGATGCAACATGACCGGTGTCTGTTTTGAACCATCTTCAGCCACAAATTGCGCTTCCAGCCGTTGTGGCATGGAGAAATCCACCTGAATCGTCCCACACTGCCAAATTCGCCCAAGACAATCTTTCAAAGAACATTCAATTTTTGGCCCATAAAACGCGCCTTCACCCGGAGCATCAAGACATTCAATGTGCCTACTTTTCATAGCCTGGCGCAAAGCTTCTTCGGCCTTATCCCATATGGCATCCGATCCTACTCTTTTTTCCGGTCGAAGTGCTAATCGATAAATAATCTCCGAAAACCCAAAATCAGCATAAACGGATTGCACAAGCTCCAGCATCATTGCAACCTCAGACTGGATTTGATTTTCTGTACAAAAAATATGGGCATCATCTTGCACCATATTGCGTACTCGCATCAATCCATGCAATGAACCGGAAGGCTCACATCGATGACAATTACCAAACTCAGCCAACCGCAACGGCAAATCCCGATAACTTTTAATTCCCTGATTATAAACTTGAACATGGCAGGGACAGCTCATCGGCTTTACGGCATATTGCCGATTTTCTGTTTCGGTAAAAAACATTTCATTACGAAAATTGTCCCAATGACCTGATTTTTCCCATAATACTTGATCGACCAGTTGTGGTGTTTTGATTTCCTGATAACCAAAATCCTGCAAACGGCTGCGCATGTATTGTTCGAGCAATTGATAAATGGTCCATCCTTTGGGATGCCAAAATACCATACCAGGAGCAATATCTTGAAAATGAAATAAATCCAATGCCTTGCCTAATTTTCGATGATCTCGTTTTTCAGCTTCCTCCAGTCGATGCAGATAATCGACAAGCGATTTTTTATCGGCCCAGGCGGTGCCATAAATGCGCTGCAACATTTCATTATTAGCGTCACCGCGCCAATAAGCACCGGCTAACTTTGTCAATTTAAATGCTTTCAAGAACCCTGTAGAAGGCACATGCGGTCCGCGGCACAAATCTTCAAAATCACCTTGACGATATAATGAGAGGGTTTCATGTTCTGGAATATCGGCAATGATCTTGGCTTTATATTCTTCCCCCAAATGACGAAAATAAGCTATTGCTTCATTTCTTGGCATTTCCCGTCGCGAAACAGGATAATCTGCGTCTGCCAATTCCTTCATTTTTTCTTCAATGCGGACTAAATCCTCGGGGGTAAATGCGCGATCAAATGCAAAATCATAGTAAAAACCATCTTCGATAACAGGACCAATGGTAACTTGCGCGCTAGGAAACAGCTGCTTCACTGCTTGAGCTAACAAATGAGCGGTAGAATGGCGAATAATATCCAAAGCTTCAGGGCTTTTTTCAGTAATAACGAGCAAAGAGCAATCGCGAGTTAACGTATAATGGACATCCACGATTCGCTCATCTACCCGCCCAGCAATAGCAGCTTTTGCCAATCCAGGACTGATGCTATGCGCAACTTCACGAACAGTTACAGGATGCTCAAAATGTTTGGTGCTTCCATCAGGCAATTTAATATTTGGCATTCTATACCTCTCTTTAACCCAACCGTTCAAGATCCGTAGTACACATTGACCAATTCTTACAGGTAATACTATTATCGAATTGAATAGACTACCACTATGCTCAAAAATCAAAAAAAAACCCTGCAAGGCAGGGTTAACTGGTAGGCACGAGTGGGATCGAACCACCGACCACCACCATGTCAAGGTGGTGCTCTACCACTGAGCTACGTGCCTATAATTCGTTCTACATTATGAATCGCAGGTATTATATTAAAGCTCATGCTGCAAAGCAAACCATTTATAAAAAAACAATCGTTAGAAAGGCTGGAACAATTTGTTGTCATTCCAGCCATAAAAATATGCGAAGCCGGCAGCTATGGTTAAGCCACTATTTCTTCAATTCGGACATAAATCCAGCAAAATGTTCCCTCGGATGCTGAGTTTTTCCTGTATCTAGTCTCTAGATTTTTGAAACAACTTCCTCATGTTTCACTGCTCATTGTATATTATATAAATCAATAGTCAACTTAATATTTCAAAAAGAAACCAATGGTTTCTTTTTGAAATATTAATTGCCTTAAAAAATCAATTTGTTAAAATAAATTTCCATAAAATGCCCAAAACTTAAGTATGACCATGGAAAACTCCGACATGACAAAACAGTTTGCTCATCGCCTTCGTGAGGCTCTGATTGCGGCAGGATATCAGTCCCAACGCTCCACTTCGGGGATTAATATCCATAAATTAGCGGAAATGACTGGCTATTCGCCGCAAATCTGTCGCAAGTATCTACGCGGACAAGCCATTCCCGAGCCATCAAAATTGGCTGAAATCGCTACGAAACTTCATGTTTCTCCCGGCTGGCTTCTTTTTGGCGACGGCCATCATGATAATCATGTCACGAATAATAAGATTACAATCAATAAAAATCTGCTCCGTTATATTTTTATAAAAGCAGATGAGCTTTACCATACCGAGCTTTCAAACCAAGAAATCACTGATTTTTTGCTTGATTTAACCTATGATATTAGCCAGATCGACACGAGTGAGGAACAATCAAAAAAAATAATCAATTTGGCCTTCACTTCCGCGCGACATTTTAGCCCTAAAACAGATGAGGACTGATTTATCCTATGTCAGACTCGGAGGAAAGCAATTCGTAATAACCACCATGCCTGATTGTATTAGAGTCATTTTGCATGGCATTATCATGATTTTCCTGATAATTGCTGTTTAAAAATCCTTCCTTAGCTACATCGTCGGTAACCACCATATGCACCAACCCGTCAATACTGTCCAGAGCCTTTTGAATTTCTTGTTGAAAGTTTAAGAATTCTTTTTTTTGAGTGGTAGCATCATCCACATCTTCAAGCATGGCCAGTTTAGCGCTCACTTCCGCTTGTAAGCTTTTAAGTTTGTGATTCAAATTAATAATACCACCACGAGTATCCTCATCAACAACACTCAGAAGCCTAAATGAATCGGTCTGTTGTTTGGAACCCATATCTCCCTCCCGTTTTTATTGTAATAATTTTTAGAAAATATAAATCACTTTCATCGACTTAAGAATCAATGATATCATTGCACTTTTAGTGAACAGTTGTTGCTATGATACTACATTATTTATTCATTATGGGAATCTGCGTGGAAGCCATTACCGGCGCTATTGCAGCTGGACGCAAAAAAATGGATTTTTTTGGGGTCATGTTGATTGCCTGTATCACCGCTCTCGGTGGCGGAACTGTTCGAGATGTCTTATTTGATACCCATCCTCTTACCTGGATTGCCCACCCAGAATATCTATTATACACATCGGGATGTGCATTACTTACCATTGGTATTGCTCACTCCTTGAGCCGCATCATGAAAATTTTTCTAATCCTTGATGCCCTTGGATTATCTGCATTTGTTATTATTGGAACACAAAAAGTTCTTTCACACGGCTTACCACCAAGCGTTGCCATCATTGGTGGAATGGCTACCGGTATATGCGGCGGCATGCTACGCGATATTCTATGCAATGATATTCCCTTGGTATTGCGTAAAGAATTATATGCTGTCATTGCCTTAATTGGCGCTTTATTATTTATTATCTTAGCGCATTTTCATGTACCGAAAAACATTAATATTCTCATCACATTAATCGTTATTTTCACCACTCGATTGCTCGCCATATTTTTTCATATTGAAATACCAAAGTTTGACTACGCCCACAGCCTACGAAAACGCCATTCGAACCGATAACAGCAATACAAAAACTGTGCTTTTTGACAATCTTGCAAACACCCAATTGCAAGTTATTTGCTAGACGCAATATTCCAGTCTAAATTACCAGCATGGGCTCTGATTTTATAAGGATATTTTATGCGACAAGATACAGAAACCAACTTAGTACAATTACCTGCCGACATACAACGTAATTGGGGATGGCTACTGGCATTAGGTATTTTGTTTGTTATCTTAGGTGTCATTGGCCTTGGCATGGTGGTTGGCCTAACCCTGGTTAGCATGTTGTTTCTAGGCATATTATTAATCATCGGCGGTGTATTTCAAATCATCGACGTATTTAAAAGCAAACGTTGGAAAGGTTCTGCCTGGCATGCGCTTATTGCCATACTCTATCTTATTGGGGGTGGCATTATTATTTATGATCCATTCATAGCTTCTACCATCATCACCATATTACTGGCCGCCGTTTTAATCGTTATGGGGATAACACGTTTTATTATGGCTATCATTCTTCGAGGTTCAAAAGGATGGGGATGGCTGTTGCTATCAGGGTTAACCGCCAGCATTTTAGGCTTTTTGATATTAATTCAGTGGCCATGGAGCGGTCTATGGATCATTGGAATGTTTATTGCTGTTGAAATACTCATCAGTGGCTGGACTTATATATTTCTGGCGCTGGCCATTCGCCGCACTTAAGTCCACTTAATAAGTCATAATATGCCTGGATAACGCAAAGCGATATCCAGGGCCGCAAAAACTTATTTTGAATGCTGCTGATAACGGGCAACGCTGCTTAGGATTTCCTCGTGAGCCGCCTCTGCCGCGTCCCAGCCATCCACACGCACCCATTTTCCTTCTTCCAAGTCTTTATAATGCTTAAAAAAATGCTCAATAGATAACAATAATGGTTGCGGCAAATCTCGATACGTTTTTACCCCATCATACATCTTGCTTAATTTATTAACCGGCACAGCAAGCACTTTCGCATCAATGCCTGATTCATCGGTCATTTTTAACATACCAATTGCGCGACAACGAATGACAGCACCACTAATTAATGGCACAGGAGTTACAACCAGAACATCAACCGGGTCACCATCTTCGGATAAGGTATTCGGAATATAACCATAATTGGTTGGATAAAACATTGCAGTCGACATGAAACGGTCGACGAATAAAGCACCGGTTTCTTTATCCACTTCATATTTTACTGGTTCCCCACGCATAGGGATTTCAATGATGACATTGATTTCGTTTGGTAAATCACGACCACTATTAATTTCCTTTAAACCCATTCCGACACCCTATAACAAATTAAAAGACGCAATATTATGCGTAATTTGCTTTAAAAAGGCAAAAAGAACAATATTGATTTTGATTTACTGACAAAAGATAAATTAAGATCAGTTGCCATTTCACTTTGCGAAGAACTTGTGGAAGATTGAATGCCATCTTGAGGTAGAATGGGGCGAATAGCCAACCTCACTCAACAAATTCATGCTCTAAAAGGCGCCAATCAGCCGCATTTGCAACCTGAAATGAATGGCAACAGACCTTAACTCAGCCTTTATTTTTTGTTATAATTTCGCTTTCAAGCATCGGTGAGGATGAATATGAGTTGCTTATTCTGTAAAATAGCCACTGGCGAAATTCCAGCAACCATCGTTTTTGAAGACACAGAAATCATCGCTTTTCGCGATATCAGACCACAAGCACCGACGCATATTTTGATCATTCCCAAACAACACATTCCGACCATTGACGATGCCGATACAAAAGATGAGCAACTATTGGGCCGTATGATTCTCGCTGCAAAAAAAATAGCCTGTTCCGAACAGTTGAGCCAAAACGGCTACCGTTTAGTATTTAATGTAAACTCAGGTGGCGGACAGGAAGTTTACCATATTCATTTACATATTCTTGGAGGGAGACAAATGACATGGCCGCCAGGTTAGAAATAATATGCCATTGATAACTCCATAAGGTTAATTACATGCAAGATTTATATAAAACACTATTGATTGAAATCGGTGAAGATGTTGCGCGTGAAGGGTTACGCGATACACCAGAGCGCGCTGCCAAAGCAATGCGTTTTTTGACAAAGGGATATCAAGAAGACTTAAATGAAATCATTAATGATGCGCTTTTTGAATCCGACATGAGTGAAATGGTCATTGTAAAAGACATTGAACTGTATTCCATGTGTGAGCATCATTTGTTGCCTTTTTTAGGCAAATGCCATGTAGGATATTTACCAAACGGTAAAGTCCTTGGCTTATCTAAAATAGCACGCATTGTTGATTATTTTGCCCGTCGCTTGCAAATTCAAGAACGCTTGACTTCCGAAATAGCCAATTGCATTTCCACAATAACTGGCGCACATGGTGTTGCTGTTATTATAGAGGCCAGACATCTTTGTATGATGATGCGTGGAGTAGAAAAACAAAATTCTGTAATGTCTACTTCCGTTATGCTTGGCGCAATGAGAAATAATGCCAGCAGTCGCCTTGAGTTTTTAAATTTGGTTCGCTAGGGTTTGTTGATATTTCATCCATGATGCAGGCATCAAAAATAAATTTGACATTAAAAACATCAAAAGCATAGAGACTTTTTAGGACATACACATTTACGATTTTTATGCTATCTTTATAATTGTTAGATAAAATAAGGTAGTTAATTGCCTATTTGAAGGGAGTCTTACAATGAAAGTTAACAAAGTAATCATTTCAACTTTTTTGCTGACTTTTAGTGGTTCTTTATTAGCGGACGGACCAAAAATTAAATTCAAAACCTGTGCTGATCCCAAAATCCCACTGAAAACAATAACTGCTGTTAACCATGTTGATTGCGATGCCTCGGTTGATCCTACTTTTAATGTCTATTTTGGCGTTGTTAACGTTTATAAAAACAACCAAAAAATTACTCCAAGAGCTTCATGTAATGCATTAGCTCGGGGTAACAAAGTAAAACTAGTGCTGAAGCAACGTGGTCAAAACGGTAAAGATTTTTTTGATGTGCACGTTTGCAAGCCAATTAACGCGCTGCCTTCCTCATAAAGGAACTTATATCGGTGGTAATTACTTTACAGTTCGTCCAAGAGACATATTTGATTAAATTTTCGAACTAGCCGGATAGCCATACAGCATGCGAACCATGATCAGCCAATGATCCGCATGCTGCTTATCGAATCAACAAGTTTTATTCCTCTTCAGAAATAGTTGATTCTATTTCATCAGCAGAAGCCGCTTTTGGAGTATTTTGTTCACTCCCCACGCCAGCAGCACCTTGGGGTTTATCTTTCCATTCCAACTTAACGCGGCCCTGCTTGTCCACGCCAGCCACATATACTTCAATTTCTTGCCCTTCACTCAATACGGATTCTACTTTTTGTGAACGGTCAGCACAAATTTGGGAAATATGTAATAATCCATCTTTTCCAGGCAATAAATTTATAAATGCGCCGAAATCAACAATTTTGTTTACTTTACCACGATAAGTTTGACCCACTTCTATTTCAGCGACCAGTGCTTTAATTTGACGCTGAGCTTCTTCTAATGCCTCCGCATTTGGAGAAAATAATTGCACAACTCCGCTATCATCAATATCTATGGACACCCCAGTACTTTCAACTAACCCTTTAATCGTTGCTCCGCCTTTACCGATAATAGTACGAACTTTATCTTCAGCCACTTTCATGCTAACGATTCTTGGAGCATGTTGCGACAGTTCATCACGATGCTCAGCAAGTGCGTTTTTCATAACTCCCAAAATATGGCGTCGTCCTTCCAAAGCTTGTGCAAGTGCCTGCTCCATAATTTCTTTAGTAATACCCGTAATCTTGATATCCATTTGTAAAGCAGTCACGCCTTGCTCGGTACCGGCTACCTTAAAGTCCATATCACCTAAATGATCTTCGTCACCTAAAATGTCGGTCAAGACAGCAAATCGGTCACCTTCTTTAATCAGTCCCATAGCAACCCCAGCCACAGGGGATTTTAAAGGCACGCCTGCATCCATTAATGCCAGACTAGTTCCACATACCGTGGCCATAGAACTTGAACCATTTGATTCCGTAATATCAGAAACAACACGCAATACATAAGGAAAAACACTGGCGTCAGGAAGAACGGCCATTAAGCTGCGCTTCGCCAATCGGCCATGACCTATTTCACGCCGTTTTGGACTTCCCACCATACCAGTTTCACCCACAGAATAAGGAGGGAAATTATAGTGCAACATAAATCGATCCCTAATTTCACCTTCCAATCTATCCAGTATTTGGGCATCTCGTTCACTGCCTAGTGTCGCCGCCACGATGGCTTGAGTTTCACCACGAGTAAATAAAGCTGAACCATGCACACGATCCAGAAAACTGGTTTTAATGGCAATAGGCCTAACCGTTTTTTGATCTCGGCCATCAATACGTGGTTCGCCGTCAAGAATGCGATGACGTACAATATTTTTTTCCATGGCATTTAAGACATTAAGAATCATATCACCATTTGTTTCTTCCCATTCTGCCTGTACTGTCTCAACAACCTGTTGGCGAATCTCTGCCAAGCGTTGATAGCGTTGTTGTTTATCTTTAATCAAATAAGCTTGTGTAATGTCTACTTGCGCCAACTCATCTATACGAGACTGAATCGTTGAATCAGCGGTTAGATTTGTCCAGCTCCAGGCAGGTTTGCCAGCTTCCTTGGCCAATTCTCTAATTAACTTGATGACTCCCTGCATCATTTCATGCCCATATAACACAGCACCGAGCATGATTTCTTCACTTAATTCACGGGCTTCAGATTCAACCATCAAAATAGCATCTTCTGTCCCAGCAACCACTAAATCCAGCTCTGATTTTTCTAATGCCTTATAACCAGGATTCAATAAATAAACGCCATCTTTATAGCCTACCCGCACGGCCCCAATGGGTCCCTGAAATGGAAGCCCGGAAATGGCCAGTGCCGCTGATGCGCCAATCATGGAGACCACATCGGCAGACACTTCTGGATTTAAGGACAAAACGGTTGCAATAATTTGTACTTCATTATAAAACCCATCTGGAAATAAAGGACGCAATGGTCTATCGATCAACCGGGATATAAGTGTTTCATGCTCGCTTGGTCGACCTTCCCGTTTAGTAAATCCTCCCGGGATCTTACCAGCAGCGTATGTTTTTTCCTGGTAGTTCACCGTCAATGGGAAAAAATTATTTTTTTCGGCACCTTCTTTATTGCCTACGACGGTTACCAATACCTGGGTTCCATTCATACTGACAAAAACAGCTCCATCAGCCTGTCTTGCTATTTCCCCAGTTTCCAACACCAACTTATGTTCGCCAAATTGTATTTCTTTAGTGATTTTAGTCACGGAAGCACCTCATTAGATAAAAGGCTCGCTCACACATTCATGATTGCGATTGCATTGTCCAAGCAATTTAAAAAAACACACCTTAACATATGATTTGCTTTTTAAAATAGCTTAGCCAATACAGATACCCCAACCAATCCTATTTCTGCGAAAGAGCAAAAAAAAAGCGCAGAAAACTGCGCTTTTCATTAGATTAAAACGTTGATTAACTCACCATGTCTCATGATGTTGAAAATCAATAGGAATCCCTCAAACCAAGCCCCTGAATTAATTGTGCATAACGCTCTGGAGCATTTTTCTTTAAATATTTAAGCAGTTTTCGACGCTTATTAACCAAGGCCTGCAAGCCACGTCGTGAATGAAAATCCTTTTTATGTTCTTTAAAATGTTCTGTCAGATAATTAATGCGGCCCGTCATCAAAGAAACCTGTACTTCAGGTGAGCCGGTATCTTTATCAGCACGTTTGAATTCATTAATAATGTCTACTTTTTGTGCGCTCGTTAGCGACATGGTTACTCCTGAAATTTCTTAGTAATCTTTCAAAAGGACGCATTTTACCAAGGCAACCCCACAGAAACAAGCATTCTATTAATATTGTTTATTTTCTTTACCTCAATGAGGCAATTTCTTAGCACGCTGAAATCAACAAACATATTTCCTGCTGACCAGATTATCATGATTGCCAAACCTCTGAAAGTAGCCTTTTCACCTTTAAAATACCAGGTTCAGGGATTTCTCCAACACCGATAAACCGCTTGTTATGATCATACAATTGCACGCATGAAGCTTGATTATTTATCCTGGCGTGAGTCACCAGTTTACCTTGATATAAAGCCAATACTTCATCTGAAAACAACTCCATAGCAGGCAGATAACTAACGGCCCGTTCCATAGGCAACAGACAACTAAGGTGCTCCTCGGGAGATTTGCTAAGCAATTCATCCATAGTATACATAGGTTCATCATTAAATCC
This sequence comes from Legionella oakridgensis ATCC 33761 = DSM 21215, assembly GCF_000512355.1. Lineage (NCBI taxonomy): Bacteria > Pseudomonadati > Pseudomonadota > Gammaproteobacteria > Legionellales > Legionellaceae > Legionella > Legionella oakridgensis. Next base: position 2,489,631 of record NZ_CP004006.1, read on the forward strand.
TGTTGTATACAACCGGTGAAGACGCGTTACATGGGCGCCAACGCCCAATACTTCTCCAATATCCTCTATCAGGTTACGTATATAAGTTCCCTTGCTGCAATAAACGATTAAATCCATCTGTCGGCCATCAAATCGATTTAACTGTATTTGTTGAATGCATATGGTGCGCGCGCAACGCTCGATCTCGATGCCTGCCCTGGCCAATTTGTAAAGAGGCGTACCTTGATGCTTTAGTGCGGAAAACATGGATGGAATCTGCTGAATAGATCCAGTAAATTGAGCAAGTACCTGCTTGAGTTTATTTTCTGTAACTGAAAACTCATCAACGCACGTAATCACTTGCCCAGTCGCATCTCCAGTATTGGTTTTAATTCCTAAAAGGGCAGTCACCTCATAACATTTATCCGCATCCAAAAGATATTGGCAAAATTTTGTAGCCTCCCCAAAACAAATTGGCAGCATGCCAGTCGCCATGGGATCCAAGCTACCGGTATGCCCAGCTTTTCTGGCATGATATAAGTGCTTAATTTTTTGCAACACACCATTGGAAGATAAGCCTTGTGGTTTATTAGCCAACAAAATGCCATTAATTGGTAATTTAATCACTCTGCTCATCGTTTTTGTCAGGAGGGTTCACTTCATCAATCAAACGGCTTAACCGTTTTCCATATTCAATAGATTCATCATAAACAAATTGCAATTGAGGAACCGTACGTAATTTGATACTTTTTGCTAAAATGGTGCGCAAATAACTGGCGGCCGTATTTAAAATTGTTGCAGTTTGCTTTGGATCATCGTTCAATACAGTAAAATATACTTTGGCATGACTTAAATCTTTCGACACTTTTACGGCAGAAAGCGTGATGAAGCTGGTAATACGAGGATCCGTGACTTCTTGCTGGATAATATGTGCTAATTTTCGCAAAATTGTTTCAGCAATACGATCCGTTCTTTTGAAATCATGACTCATACTATTCTCATTTTCAGGTTACAGCCATTCACCATCATCGCTAGGCAACCGTTGGCTACCTAAATTTCACCTGCTCAGGCCAGATTATTCACGTTTGATTTCAATGGTTTCAAATACTTCTATCAGGTCACCGCTTTTAACATCATTATAATTTTTTACACCAACGCCACACTCCATCCCTTGACGTACTTCCAACACGTCATCTTTAAAACGTCGCAAAGATTCAAGTGTGCCTTCGTAAATCACAACATTATTGCGTAACACACGAATAGGATTATTGCGTTTTATTGTGCCTTCAATCACCATGCAACCCGCTATAGCCCCTAATTTTGGAGAACGGAACACATCACGAACTTCAGCTATGCCAATAATTTCTTCTTTAAACTTCGGCTCTAAGAGGCCAGATAAGGCGCCTTTAACCTGATCAACAATATCATAAATAACACTATGATATTGCAACGGAACACCTTCAAGTTCCGCCAAGCGTTTAGCACTAGCATCAGCACGCACGTTAAAACCAATCAGTAATGCATTGGAAGCAATGGCCAAATGCACATCAGATTCAGTAATACCACCCACGCCACTGGCAATAATTTTTACATTCACCTCATCCGTTGACAATTTTACCAATGCATCAGCAATTGCCTCTACAGAACCCTGCATGTCAGCTTTTAATACGATATTCAATACCTTCATTTCACCAGCAGTCATCGTATCAATGATACCTTCTAACGAAGCTTTTTGGCGTCTGGCCAATTTTACATCACGATATTTCCCCTGACGGAATAAGGCAACCTCACGTGCCCTTTTTTCATCTGGCACAACCAGTGCTTCATCACCGGCATGAGGAATGGCTGACAATCCTAATACTTCAACCGGAATGGAAGGACCGGCAGCATCAACTAGACTGCCATTGTCACTGATTAATGCACGCACCCGACCATATTGCAATCCAGCAAGCAATATATCTCCCTTACGTAAAGTACCATTTTGCACCAAAACCGTAGCAACCGGGCCACGTCCTTTATCAAGTTTTGATTCAATGACCACACCTTTGGCCGCTCCATCGGTATGCGCCGTTAATTCCAGTACTTCCGCTTGCAGCAAAATAACATCCAATAATTCGTCAACTCCCATTCCAGTTTTTGCTGAAATGTTTACAAACATGGTATCACCGCCCCAAGCTTCAGGAATCACTTCATAAGCAGACAACTCATTCATGACTCGCTCTGGATCAGCACCAGGTTTATCCATTTTATTAATGGCAACAATAATAGGCACTTTTGCAGCTTTTGCATGTTGTACCGCCTCAACCGTTTGTGGTTTAACACCATCATCGGCAGCCACAATCAAAATCACAATATCCGTTGCTTGTGCACCACGCGCCCGCATGGCAGTAAATGCAGCATGACCTGGTGTATCTAAAAAGGTAATATCGCCCTTAGGTGTATTGACATGATAAGCGCCGATATGTTGAGTAATACCCCCGGCTTCGCCGGCAGCTATCTTTGTGCGGCGTATATAATCGAGCAAAGAAGTTTTGCCATGATCCACATGCCCCATAATCGTTACTACTGGTGCACGCGCTTCTTTCTGACTTCCCTTGCTCAATACATCACCAAGCGTTTGCTCTATGGCATCTTCCTTAAGAGGCTTAGCAATGTGTCCCATCTCTTCAACCACAATGATAGCGGTTTCCTGATCGATGACTTGGTTAATGGTCGCCATAGCCCCCAATCCCATCATCGCCTTGATCACTTCTGCCGCCTTGACACTCATTCGCTTGGCTAACTCGGCAACCGTAATCGTTTCAGGAATCAACACATCGCGAACTACAGGGGCTGTTGGCATTGCAAAACCATGGGTCAGCGCCTCTTCAGCTTCACGGTATTTTTCTGACTTTTCTCCGATCTTTCTTTTCTTAGGTTTATGCCGCTTGCTATAAAGCGCTACTTCTTGTTCCGCTTCTTCTTCAAGCAACGATGGCTGATATTTAGCTTTTTTCTTATTACGCTTGAAATCTGCCTTGTCAATCTCTTTTTCTTCTTTGTCAATATGATGTTTCTTCTTGCTTGCTCGAGCAGATTTACCATCTTCCTCATAAACAAGAGGTTCTTGTTCACTTAACTCATTTGCAGGCGGCGATACCACTTCACTGATAGGCTCACCTGGAGACGCTTCTTCAATTGCAAGCTCTTTTTCGACAACCACTTCTGGCTCATGTTCCTGTATAACAACAGGAACCTCTGCCGTTTCTACTACTTCAGGTTCTTCAATTTGCAAAGAAGCCATTGGCGTTTCAAGCTCAGTTGATGCGAGAACCTCTGCCTCATTCTCCCCAGGCTGTTCCAACGAGCTTCGTTTAACATAAGTGCGTTTTTTTCTTACTTCAATGCTGACTTTTTTGCCACTATGCACATCATGCCCAAGTGTTACTTGAGAAACACTCTTGCGCCTTAAAGTAATCCGTTCGGGAGATGAGCGCACATCGCTGCCGGCACCACCTTTCAAATGGCTAAGCAAAATACGCTTCTGCTCTTCATTGACTGTCTGCTGATCATCGGTAAAAGACAATCCTGCTTCCTGCAACTGGTTCAATAAGCGCTCGACCGGAATTCCCACGACTTGGGCTAATTGTTTAACCGTCACATCCGCCATAATTTAATCCTCTTTCAGCAGTTCAAAAGTGATGCTTCAAAGATCAAGACACCACAATGCACTCAAGTGGCTTCTCCACACCTCTGACACTGCGTATATATTCTAACAATTACTACGCTATGATACGTAATTATCGAAGCCTTAGGCTTCTTATGCCATCGTCATGGCTACTAAGCGTTTACACTTTATCATCATGAAACCACGGTTCACGTGCTTTCATAATTAATGCTCCTGCTTTTTCTTTAGTCATTCCCTCAATCTCAAGCAATTCATCGACTGATTGTTCAGCCAGATCTTCTATGGTTGTAATACCCATTGCGGCTAAACGCTTCGCCAAATCGACTGTCATTCCTTCCATCGTTTGCAGATCTGCCGAAGAAGCGTTATTCCCTAATTGCTCGGAAATTAATGCTTGTGCTAATAAGGCATTGTTAGCCCGGTTACGCAACTCATCAACAATTTCCTCATCAAATTCTTCAATGGCAAGGAGTTCTTCCTTAGGAACGTATGCAATTTCTTCTAATGAAGAAAAACCATGAGCGACTAAGAGGGCCGCGATTTCTTCATCTATTTCCAAAGTTGACGTAAACAAGTGGACTATTTTTGTTGATTCTTCTTGACTCTTGTTTTCAAATTCTTCGACGGTCATTACATTTAATGTCCATCCTGTCAACTGACTTGCCAGACGAACATTTTGGCCATTACGGCCTATGGCTTGCGATAACTGTTCTTTCTGTACAGCCAAATCCATTGTATGAGAATCTTCATCAACTACAATCGATGAAATATCAGCGGGCGCCATAGCATTGATTACCAATTGAGCAGGATTATCGTCCCAAAGAATAATATCAACGCGTTCGCCACCAAGCTCACTGGATACTGCCTGCACCCGTGCACCACGCATGCCAACACATGCACCAATGGGGTCAATACGACCATCATTGGTTTTAACAGCTATTTTAGCACGACTACCTGGTTCACGTGCTGCAGCCTTAATTTCAATAACATTTTCACCAATTTCAGGGACTTCTATGCGAAACAATTCAACGAGCATTTCCTTACGAGTACGGCTAACCAGAAGTTGAGGGCCGCGAGTTTGCTCTACAATATCATAAAGATAGGCACGCACTCTGTCGTTAGGACGAAACATTTCCTGTGGTAATATTTCATTTCTAGGCATAAATGCTTCGGCTTTTCCACCCAGGTCAATAATGATGTTGTCACGAGTTACTTTTTTTACAACGCCATATATCAATTGGCCAAGTTTGCTCTTAAACTGTTCCACAATCAATCGGCGTTCAGCTTCGCGCACTTTCTGCATAATCACCTGACGCGCCGTTTGGGCTGCAATCCGGCCAAATTCAATGGAAGGCATTGGCTCTTCAATTCGCTCACCTAGTTTAACATCAGGTTTACGTACTCTTGCTAATTCCAGGGTAAGTTGTCTATCGAGCGATTCGATTTCATCATCAGCAACCACCTCCCAATAACGAAATGTTTCATATTCGCCAGTACGAGGGTCCAGTCTTACTCTAACACCCATATCCATGCCTGAAAGTTTACGTGTTGCAGATTCCAATGCAGCTTGAATGGCTTCCAGAACCACCTCTTTACTTACACCTTTTTCGTTAGATAACGCTTCAGCAACTAATAACAATTCTTTGCTCATTGTCCGCCTCACTAGACTATCAAATTTGCTTTCACAATATTAGATATTAGAAATTCCTGATGTTCATTATTGATATTCAGAATCAAACCATTTTCATTAACAGCCACAATTGTGCCAGAAAATTTCCTTTTCCCATTTATGGGTTTTAACAATTTAATATGGATGTCCTTTCCCAAGTATTGCTGATACTGCCAATTATAAAATAATGGCCTTGGGATACCCGGTGAAGATACTTCCAAACGATAGTTACCGGAAATAGGGTCTTCAACATCAAGAAGTGCACTAATTTGGCGACTGACACGTTCACAATCATCAATCCCAATTCCATCTTCATGGTCGATATAGATTCTTAATAATGCATGCTTTCCTTGTGCAAGATACTCGCACCCCCACAGAACATACCCCATGTCGTCAATAACTGGGTTAATTAGCCGTTCAATTTCATTTTGAATCATATACCTCTCGTCATTCTTTAATAGCAAACCTTGGGAACTGCTATACTGGTGCGGGCTCAATATAATAAAGGAGCGATTTCCTTTTCCCCATTTACGTGAAGGTAAGGCTCATTAACCTCTTGCAAGCGCCTCATATATTGCTATTGCTGCGCTGCTAACGTTTCTGCAGTTGGCATTACAATATACCGACCAACAATCACGCACCGCAGAATTTAGATAATAAAAAACCCCATAAATGGGGTTCAAAAAGTGGTAGCGGGGGCAGGATTTGAACCTACGACCTTCGGGTTATGAGCCCGACGAGCTACCAGGCTGCTCCACCCCGCATCAACTGAAAGCAATTATACGCACCAGACGCGGACATATCAAGTCATTTGCGTTAATAATTAGGGAATTTATCCATCAACTTGCAAATGCATTCACACATGCCGCGATTAATGCTCCAGGAAAAATTCCAAAATACAAAAGCGACAGGCAATTTGCTGAAAACACAACTTTAGCAAACCCTGATATTTGAACAGGAATGGAATCAACAGCTTCGTCAAAATACATGACTTTTACAACACGTAGGTAATAAAACGCGCCAATAACAGCAAATACAAGCCCCAAAACAGCCACCCATGTTAATTGCACATCCACCAGGGCTTTCAGAACCAGCAATTTTGCAAAAAATCCGACTGCAGGTGGAACCCCAGCCATAGAAAACAGAATAATCATCATCATGAATGCTATCCAGGGATTACGCTTATTTAAACCTTTTAAATCATCTACCTGCTCAATTTCAACACCTTCTCGTGACAAAAGAACAATCAAGCCAAACGCAGCGGCTGACATAAGGGCATACACCAGTACATAGTATAAAGAAGCAGCATAACCATCGGCATTTGCCGCCAAAATACCAAATAAAGAGTATCCCATATGCGATATTGCAGAATATGCAAATAATCGTTTTATATTATTTTGTGCTATGGCAAGAAGATTTCCTGCTCCGGTGGAAAGCAGCGCCATAATTAGAATTAAATGCTGCCATTGGGGAGCAATATCTGCCAATCCAAAAACCAATATACGCAATGCCATACCAACAGCAGCAATTTTAGGAGCACTGCTAATAAATAAAGTCACTGAACTTGGTGCTCCCTGGTAAACATCAGGCGCCCACATATGAAAAGGCATGGCTGCCAATTTAAAACCAATACCGACCACAAGGAAAACAAGAGCAAAAGATAACAGGCCACTTTGTTGTTGCCAGTTTGCTGCGATGGCATTAGCAACCTCATGAAGATCTATTTTTCCAGTGGCACCATACACCAAGGAAATACCATACAGTAACATGCCAGAAGCAATGGCGCCCATGACAAAATATTTCATGGCTGCTTCAGATGCATCACTGTTTGTACGACGAATTGCCGTCATTGCATAAAGAGGTAAGGAAAGAAGTTCCAAACCAAGATAAACCGTTAATAAAGAATGGGCAGATACCAGCACCATCATCCCTACCGTGGAGAAAAGTCCTAAGACATAATAATCTCCCGACGGCATTTGTCGTTCATCAAGATAATGTCTTGAATAGAAAAACTTAAAAAAACAGTAACATAAATAAAAATTTTCATGAGTTGAGCAATATCATCACTGATAAATAAACCATGAAGAGTAATGATTTTAAAACTACCTAGAAGGAAAAAACTGACTAACGCTGCTAAAATCAGGCCGGCCATTGCACAAAAAAACGCAATAGCAGGAACGTATCGACGGAAAAATAAATCACCAATCAAGGCAATACTTGCTGTTATCAACAAAATCATTTCAGGTAGTGCTACATGGATATTTTCAAGTAATTCAGTCATTGTCAGTTCAGCCTTAACGATTTGAGATTTTTTCTGTTTTCTACTCCATCAGGAACTCTGTGAAAACAGAAGCACAGAACGCAAGCTTACAGTCGCTTGCATTATAATTTTGTTTTATCAGCCTGCGCCAGCGTATAACTTACCGTGTGATGTACATAATCAAGCATCGGCTTGGGGTATACTCCAAGACCAATAACCATGAGTGCCAATAAAGCGTATGCGCTCAATTCAAAACCAGAAATATCACGCAGCTCGGACACACGTTGGTTGGTGATGGGACCGAATATAACTCTTTTATACATCCATAGCGTATATGCCGCACCTAAAATCAGCGTGGTTGCTGCCCAGAACGTCACCCAGAAACCCGCCTTAATACTACCTAGGATAACCATAAACTCCCCAACAAATCCGGAAGTTCCAGGCAGCCCGGCATTTGCCATGGCAAATAACATATAAAACGAGGCAAACAACGGCATGGTATTTACAATACCGCCAAAATCTTTAATTTGTCGGGTATGCATCCGGTCATATACAAATCCCACACCAGCAAACATGGCACTGGAGACAAAAGCATGAGAAATCATGACAACAATGGCACCTTCAAGAATTAACCCGGCACTACGAAGGCTGGTATGATCAGCAATGGCAAAAATTGCAAAACAGCCCAAAGTGACAAAGCCCATATGGGAAATGGAGGAATAAGCAATGAGTCGTTTCATGTCTTGTTGAATAATCGCTACCAAGCCGATATACACGACCGCAATCAAAGAAAGAGCTACCATGATTAATGCATATTTACTGCAAGCATCTGGCACGATAGGCAAGGAAAAACGAATAAATCCATAAGCACCAAGCTTCAATAAAACAGCCGCCAATACGATAGAGCCTCCTGCTGGCGCCTCAGTATGAGCATCAGGCAACCAGGTGTGTACTGGAAACATAGGGATCTTAATAGCAAATCCCAGAAAGAATGCAATAAATATTAATGTTTGAGCAGTCATCCCTAATTTAACTGCATATAAGGTTTCAATTTTGAATGTTCCAGCATGATAGCCAAGATACAAAAATGAAGCCAACATTAACACAGAACCGAGAAACGTATATAAAAAGAATTTAATCGCCGCATACACCCGATTATCAGAACCCCATATGCCAATAATAAGATACATGGGAATCAAGGTTGCTTCCCAAAATATGTAAAACAAGATGGCATCCAGGGATGAAAAAACCCCCACCAGCAATCCTTGCATGATTAAAAATGCCGCCATGTATTGGCCAACTCGTTTCTTTATACTATCCCATGTAGCAAGAATAACGATTAAATTGGTGAATACAGTCAAGACAATCAGCAGTAACGACAAACCATCAATACCAAGACTATAATTAATCCCTAACGCAGGCATCCAAGGCATTTCATCAACGTATTGCATGCTAAATGTATTGGCATCAAACCCACTAACCAACGGCACACATATGACCAAAGTAAGCAAGACAGTAAAGAGCGATAGATAGCGAGGCACATTAGGGTTGTTATCATCACCTGTGAGAAAAACAAACACGCCACCGATAATTGGCAGCCAAATTAATAAATTGAGCAAATGATGCATACCCTTACCTTATTTTCAGTTCAGATTTCGTCGATTTGATTGCATGTTGGTTCAAACACAACTTAACCCAGTAATAACCAGCAAAGAAAAACCATTAATCCAAATACCATCACGGTAATGTAATGATATAGATATCCGCTTTGGATAGCTCGGCTTTTGACAGCAAACCAGCGGATGGTCCGTGCGGTTCCATTAACCACAAAACCGTCTATCATTTTTCGATCACCTACACGATAAAATAATTTTCCTACCTTATTTGAACCACGGACAAATACAAGGTCATTAAATAAATCAAAGCCGTACTTATTCATTAAGATACGGTAAATCCATGAGAAGCGCCGAGCCAATATTCCTGGTAAGGAAGGCAAAGCAATATAACATACCCATGTAATTAAAATTCCGGCTAATGCAAACCAAAATACAATGGAATTAACAGCATGCAGCATGGTTTCCCATGGAGAGATAACTTCTTTTGCCATTTCGGCTAGCACGTTATGTTGCGGCAATACAAAAATGGATTGCCCTAACAAGGTGGGTTTATCAAACAAAATCGGCATATACAAAACATATCCAAGGACAACGGATGGAATGGCTAGCATGACCAGTGGAAACCAGACCACCCATGGAGACTCATGCACATGTTCAAAGGTATGTTCGTCCATTCTTGGCGTTCCATGAAATGTCATGAAAAATGCACGGAAAGTATATAAGGCCGTAACCAGCGCACCGACCGCCAAACAGAAATAAGCATAAGAACTTCCAGGAATTTGCGACAGTTGAGCTGCTTCAATGATGGAGTCTTTGGAATAAAATCCTGCAAACGGTGGAACTGCACACAATGCAAGTCCGCCAATTAAAAATGTGATGTAGGTAATTGGCATTTTACGCCATAAACCACCCATTTTACGCATATCTTGCTCATGATGCATGCCAATGATGACTGAACCTGCAGCCAGGAACAACAAGGCCTTGAAGCAAGCATGAGTCAATAAATGGAAAATGCCCGCATTAAACGCTGAAGCGCCCATGGCCGCTATCATATAGCCCAATTGTGAAAGCGTAGAGTAGGCAATGACTCGTTTGATATCATTCATGACAATGCCCAGTATCCCGGTAAACAGAGCCCCTGTTGCACCAATCACCAATACCACACTTAAAGCAGTCTCAGAATATTCAATCAATGGCGAAATGCGAGCAATCATGAATACGCCGGCAGTGACCATGGTAGCCGCGTGAATAAGCGCAGATATTGGCGTAGGACCTTCCATGGATTCTGGAAGCCAAACATGTAAAGGAATCTGTGCAGATTTTCCCATGGCCCCCACAAAAAGGAGCAAACAAATAACAGTGATTAAAGACCATTCATATCCAGAAAATAACGTTATTGTTTCGTTCGTTAAAGCAGGTGCATTTTTAAATATCGTTCCATAATCCAACGTACCTGCATAAGCCAAAATCAATGCGATACCCAGTAGAAAACCAAAATCACCTACGCGATTAACCAGAAAAGCTTTCAGACTACCTTGTAACGCCGATTCTTTTTTGTAATAAAATCCGATAAGCAGATAAGAAACTAAGCCCACACCTTCCCAACCAAAGAATAATTGCAGAAAATTATTGGCCGTTACCAACATCAACATCATGAAGGTAAAAAATGAAATATAACTAAAAAAACGTTGGTAACCATCATCATCCGCCATATAGCCAATACTGTAGATATGCACCAGGGTAGACACAAAGGTCACAATAACCAGCATCACTACAGTCAGCGGGTCAATCAAAAAACCAATATGAAACGCATAAGGGAAAAGCTCACCACCATTTGCCCAAGTATATAAATTCATGTCTATTGGCGCAGCATTTCCTGATAAAATCTGGAAAGCAACGTATAAAGAAAGAAAAAACGATAAGGCAACCAGCGCGATGGTAACCGCATGAGCCCCAGCCCGGCCAATTTGATTACGGAAAAACCCTGCTGTTACACAGCCAACCAAAGGTGCTAGCACAATAATCAGACAACATTGTAAAATAGTCACGAACTTACCCTTTTAAATGATTCATCATACGCACGTCAATGTTGCCACGATTTCTATAGAGCAACATAACAATGGCCAAGCCAATTGCCGCTTCTGCTGCAGCGACTGTCAGGATAAAAAAGACAAATACCTCACCAACATTTCCACCATAATAGTGAGAGAATGCAACAAAATTAGTGTTCACAGCAAGCAACATTAATTCAATACATACCAACAATATAATAATGTTTTTACGGTTCAGAATGATGCCCATAAGACTCAAACCAAACAATATTGCACTCAAAATCAGGTAATGCATAACAGGTATCATGCGTTATTCCTCAAGATTTATCAAAATCTGTCTTGTATTAAAAAGGCTCTAATTCTCTGGTTTCATTCTTACCAATTTCACTCGCTCATCCCGACGAGTCATAAGCTGACGCACAATGTCTTGCTGCTTCGAGCGCCTTGGACCACGATGAACCAGAGTAATTGCAGCAATAATAGCAACCAACAAGATGGCTGCTGCAAGCTCAAACGCTAAAACATAATCGGTATAGAGCACTAATCCCAAGCTTTCCGTGTTTGATGGCGCTTTAACCATTGGTACGCCTTCAGGCACAAGGCTTTCTTCAACAACTTGCTGGGCCTCCACAGAAATTTCAACGCCTGATTTAAATGCATCGGAAGGAACAGCGACAAGCAGTAACCCAGTTAATAACGCAACGATTATCAATCCAAATGGCAAATAACGCATAAAATGCGAGCGTATGGATTCCGTGTCAATATTAAGCATCATGACCACAAACAAAAAGAGGGTCATGACTGCTCCAACATAGACGAGAACCAAAATAAGTGCCAAAAATTCAGCTTGCGCCAGAATCCAAAGTACGCTGCTTGCAAAAAAAGTAAGAACTAAAAAAAGTATGCAACGTACTGGGTTATTCTGAGTAACAACCATCAGCGCAGATAACACCGCTAATGCAGCAAAAATATAAAAAATTACTTGTGGTAATAAACCATGCATGGTGCACTCCGTTAACGGTATTTTTCATCAGCAGCACGGTCGGCGGCCAGTTTCTTTTCCATCAAATCCCCTACAGCCAATAATTTTTCCTTAGTCATTATATTTTGTCCGCGTTCACTGATATGGTAATGATGAATCGGTGTAACAACAATTGAATCCACAGGACAAGATTCTTCACACAAACCACAATTAATGCATTTAAACATGTCAATATCATAACGCGTGGTACGGCGTGAACCATCCTGACGTGGTTCTGCTTCAATCGTAATCGCCAACGCAGGGCACACCGCTTCACATAACTTGCAGGCAATGCAACGTTCTTCCCCATTGGGATATCGCCTTAACGCCAGCAAGCCCCGAAAACGCGGCGACAGCGGCGTTGCTTCTTCAGGAAATTGCACGGTACATTTTTTCTTGAAAAAATACTTAACCGTTAGCTTTAATCCCGTGAATAATTCATACAGGGTGAAACTGCGTAGGTAATGCTTTATGTATTGATAAGATTTCTTCATTGGACGGCTCTTTAATGATTCGTCAAAACCATGGTTTTACTTGCGCTACAGCCATCAGCGCTGTAACAATGACCCAGACAATTGTCACAGGAATCAATACCTTCCAACCCAAACGCATGAGTTGATCGTAACGATATCTGGGAAATGTTGCGCGCACCCATAAATATACAAACAGGAAAAAACTAATCTTGAGAAGCAACCAAACAATTCCAGGGACAAAGAAAAAAATGTCGCTAAGAACAGGTATATTTTCAAAAGGAGATAACCAACCACCAAGAAAAAGCAAGGTGATAACGGTAGAAATTAAAATCATACTGGCGTATTCCGCTAGGAAAAATAACGCGAAGCCAATGGCTGAATACTCCACGTGAAACCCTGCAACAATTTCAGATTCACCTTCGGCTAAATCAAAAGGAGCCCGATTTGTCTCGGCAATTCCTGCTATCCAAAACGCGAAAAAGAGAGGCAATAAAGGCAGAAACCACCAATGCCAAAAACCTCCGCGTTGAGAAAGAACAATGTCAGTAATATTCATGCTGCCAGCGGCTATCAGAACACCAACAAAAGCAAATCCCATGGCAATTTCATAAGAAACCGTTTGCGCAGCGCTTCTTAAGGCACCAAGCATAGCATATTTTGAATTTGACGCCCATCCGGCAATAAGTACACCGTACACACCTAATGAACTCATGGCAAACAGATACAATACCCCGGCATTGATATTTGCCAGCACTACCCCTTCCTGAAACGGTATAACAGCCCATCCGGCCAAAGCGGGTGCCAAAGAAAACAAAGGAGCAATGACAAAAAGGTATTTATTGGAACGCGTCGGAATAATAATTTCTTTATGAATGAGTTTTATTAAATCAGCGAAAGGCTGCAGCAAGCCGCGAAATCCCACCCGATTAGGACCAATACGCACCTGGATGTAGCCAATGACCTTACGTTCAGCATACGTTAGGTAAGCAACGCTTAAAAGAAGCGGTACAACAATGACCAGAATTTTAATTATGATCCATAGCAATATACCAATGTCTTGTAGCATGTTCTTACCTGTCTAGCGCTTAATATTTATTGCAGCAAACGCATGGCCGAGATCTACAGTCTCTGGCATTGCATTTGCTACCCATACGACATCCGGGGCCATGCGGTCGTCACGTTTCAGCGGCAATGTTATCTCAATATCTCCTTGAGATACAGTAGCTGTCTCATCTAATTTAAGTCGATTCGCTGTGCTGGAATGAATTCGAATGCAAGCAGACTCTGCTGCAGCACATTCTTGTAATTCAGTGGCATGGCGGACAATAGAATCACATCGATAAAGAGGCCACTCTCCCACACGAACCAGGCCATGTTGATCATGCTCAGGCAAGGAGACGGGATAATATGGTTCGTACTTACGTTCAGCCATCATATCCGTTTTGATTTTTATTTCATCCAATACTTCTTGAGAAGACACATATTCAAACTCGCTGCATTGCAAAAGATTGGCCAGTACTCGCAATATTTTCCATGCCGGGCGCGCCTCTCCGTGCGGAGCTAATGCGCCTTTAACGGTTTGCCATACTCCATCAACATTAATGTAGGTGCCGGACGTTTCCGCATAAGGAGCCATAGGAAGGATAACATCAGCATAATCCTGAATAGATTCATTTTGATAGGCTGATAAAACAACAACGAATTCAGCAGCCAGCATCGACTGTCTTGTACGATAAGGATTGGTAAAATCGTATCCGGGCTCCACTCCCATAAGAAAATAACCTTTTAATTTGGCATCCAGAGCAGTCTGCACATCCATACCAGCTAATTCAACCGTTTTCCCGGCAGCCGTTCGATGAGGTAGCATGCCGGCTAACCATCCTCCAGCACTATTTGCTCCAACCGTCAGCCGGATATGCCGAACCCCGCTTAAGGTCTCTAGCAAAAAATTAAAGTACGCAGCAAGGATGCATGCGGATGATTTTCAAAGATTGCCCCGGTGACTATCACTGCTTTTGGCTCCCTTAAAGCAGCTGCCATAGCACAAATTCTTTCGTCAGGCTCCAGCCCAATTAATAATTTTTGTACCTCCTCTGGCAATCCATCGACATGCTCAACCATTGCTCGAACAAGACAAGCCAATTGTATGAGCATTTCCTGGGGTGTTACTACTATTTTCTTTGTGAGATCAAATCGATAGTCATAATCCACAGGATTGATAGCATATATTTTTGCCCCATTACGAAATGCTTTGCGTGTACGAACGCCAGCAAGAGGAACTTCTCGATCAATATTGCAACCAACCAATAAAATATTTGCCTGACTTTCAAGTTCTGCATAAGAAATTGAACCAAGTGGCATAACTTTTTGCCCTTCTTGATCACGAAAATCAGTTTGTTGCAACCGATGGTCAAGGTTCTGAACACCAAGTTCACGCATGAGTTTTTGCAATAGATAAAACTCTTCTAATGTTGAAGAAGGGGAAGCAAAGACGGCCAATTGCTCAGGACCATGTTGTTTGATGATTCGGCTCATGCCTTCAGCAGTAAATTTCAGTGCCGTTTCCCAATCAACGGTTTCCCATTGTCCATCTCGTTTAATCATAGGATTACCAGCTCGATCCTTACTGTTTAAACCAAGATAACTGAAACGATCGCGATCAGACAGCCATGTTTCATTAATGGTTTCATTTTCCTTGGGCACTGCTCTCATCAACTGATTACGACGCACATGCAAAAACACATTAGATCCAAGGCAATCGTGCGGAGCCAGACTATCATGCTGCATCAGTTCCCAGGCTCGTGCAGTAAAACGATAAGGCTTCGATGTCAAAGCGCCAACTGGACATAAATCTATGACATTTCCTGAGACTTCCGACACCATACTATGCTTGACATAAGTCCCAATTTCCATATGTTCACCACGACCAGTTGCACCGAGTTCGCGAAGACCTGCGATCTCATCGCCAAAGCGAACGCATCGCGTACAATGAATACAGCGAGTCATTTCTGTCGCGATGAGCGGCCCGAGATTTTCATCCGCTACGGCACGCTTACTTTCTTCATAGTCGGAAGAATCATGCCCGAACCCCATAGAGATATCCTGCAGCTCACATTCTCCTCCTTGATCGCAAATAGGACAATCAAGCGGGTGATTAATAAGCAAAAACTCCATCACAGCCTGTTGAGAGCGAATAGTCCCTTCCGACTTTGTAAACACTTTCATGCCATTAGTAATAGGTGTTGCACAAGCCGGTACTGGTTTTCGGCCATTTTCAACTTCGACCAAACACATGCGGCAATTTGCGGCGACCGATAATTTTTTATGATAGCAGAACCGAGGAATATAAATTCCTGCCTCATCAGCAACTTCAATGATCATTTTGCCATTTTCTGCTTCTAACGTTTTTCCGTCAATTTCAATGGTGGCCATAGTAAACCTTTCTGACTAATCTTTATTCCAAGGGCGGATCACTTCATTTTCTTATTAAAAACATTGTACTGCTAATGCTAACTTGCAGCTTGTTGCAATGACTCGGAAGCGACAACGCTGGATTTTTTATGTTTAATAAAATAATCAAACTCATGATAAAAGTGTTTAATAAAACTTTGCACAGGCCAAGCCGCTGCTTCGCCCAACGCACAAATCGTACGTCCCTCAATGTTATTAGCCACATTCACCAATTTTTCTATATCTCCTGGCTCGCCATGACCTTCTTTAATACGATGTAATAAACGCACCATCCAGCCGGTACCTTCCCGACAAGGTGTACATTGGCCACAAGATTCATCCATATAGAATTCAGAAATACGATAAAGCGCATCAACCATGCAAGTCGTTTCATCCATAATAATAACTGCTCCAGAACCAAGTCCCGAGCCTGCTTTCTGCAAACTATCATAATCCATGTCTAAAGACATCATGACATCACCTGGTAATACCGGCATGGACGTCCCTCCTGGAATAACCGCCTTAAGACGATTACCATGACGCATGCCTCCTGCTAATTCAAGCAATGTTTTGAAAGGCGTACCAAGAGGAATTTCAACATTTGCGGGTTTATTCACATGCCCGCTTACGCTAAAGCATTTGCTGCCCCCATTATTTGGTTTGCCCAGTTTTAAAAACCACTCGCCACCTTTTTCCATGATCACAGGAACTGAAGCAAAAGTTTCAGTATTATTAATCGTGGTGGGTTTACCATACAAGCCATAATTGGCTGGAAATGGAGGTTTGAATCTTGGCATTCCTCTTTTGCCTTCAAGAGAATTGAGTAATGCCGTTTCTTCACCACAAATATATGCACCGGCGCCCAAGTGATTATACAAATCAAAATCCACGCCTGACCCTAAAATATTTTTGCCCAAATAACCCGCTTGATAAGCTTCTTTCAAGGCAGCTTCCATTCGCTCGAATGGTTCCCAAAATTCCCCACGAATGTAATTGTATCCGACCGTCACTCCCATGGTATATCCAGCTATAGCCATGCCTTCTATCAGTTGATGTGGATTGTAGCGCAAAATATCACGATCTTTGCAGGTACCTGGCTCACCTTCATCCGAATTACATACGACGTACTTCTGCCCAGGAGCATTACGATTCATAAAACTCCACTTTAATCCGGTGGGGAAACCTGCTCCACCCCTACCACGTAATGCGGATGTTTTTAATTCTTCGATAATTTGCTGCGGCGGTGTTTGTTCTTGAAAAATTCTGCGCAGAGCGCTGTACCCGCCGACGCTTAAGTAGGATTCAAGCGTCCACGGCTTAGGTAAATGAAACGTGCGGTAACAGACTTGATTCATTTCAACCATGGAAATCACCCTTATAGCCGTCACAAATTTGTTGATGATAGAAAAAACCGCTCACTTCAAGATTCGCGGAATAGCTAAGAATTGTTCGCTTACTCATTGATATTGCTCCAAAACAACATCAATTTTTTCAGGAGTCAATTGTTCATGATAATCCTTATTGACTTGCATCATTGGCGCATTAACACAAGCCCCCAGACATTCAACAGCTCTTAAAGTAAAACGCCCATCAGAGGTTGTTTCACCTAGTTTAACACCCAATTGTTTCTCCAGATGTTTAACCACACTGGCTGAATCGCATAATTGGCAGGAAATATTCGTACAAACATTAATTAAATGACGTCCCGCAGGTTTATGCTCATACATGGTATAAAATGTTGAAGCTTCATAGACCGCAACAGCAGGCATATCAAGATAATCAGCAATAGCATCCATAAGTTCCTGTGTTAAAAACCCATGCTCTTCTTGCACTATTCTCAAAGCCGCCATAACGGCAGATTGCCTTTGATCCGAAGGATATTTGGAGATCCAATGTTCAATATCCTGCATACGTTCAGGACTTATTAACTGGCGAAGCAATTTCGCTGAATTATCAGACATATTTTCTACCTATCTACGTTTTTTCGTTCACCAAACACAACTGGCTACTGCCCTAGTGAATCCTGATTAAGGCAAATTACCTATCAATTTCGCCAAATACAATATCCTGACTAGCCAGGATTGCCACACCATCAGCCAACATGTGGCCTCGAACCATTTCATCATAGCTCGACAAATGTGCAAACCCCGGCGCTCGGATTTTTAGACGATAGGGTTTATTTGCACCATCTGACACCAAATAAATACCAAATTCACCCTTCGGTGCTTCAACAGCGCTGTAAACTTCTCCAGGCGGCAGACAAAAGCCTTCTGTAAATAATTTAAAATGATGGATGAGTGCTTCCATGTCGTGTTTCATCGTTCGACGGCTAGGCGGCGTAATTTTATGGTCATCTAACTTTACAGGACCAGGGTTGTTACGTAACCATTCTATGCATTGTCTTATGATATGATTGGATTGACGCATTTCCTCTACCCGAACCAAGTAACGATCGTAACAATCCCCAGTTTTTCCTACCGGAATATCAAAATCCACCTTGTCATATGCAGCGTAGGGTTGTTTTTTTCGCAGATCCCAAGCCACACCCGAAGCCCGAAGCATTGGCCCACTAAATCCCCATTGCAATGCCTGCTCTGGTGAAACAACGCCAATATCAACCGTCCGTTGTTTCCAAATACGGTTATCCGTCAATAAAGTCTCATATTCATCAACACAACGGGGAAAACGTTCCGTAAATGCCCATAAAAAATCGAGTAAACTACCTTCTCGATTTTTATTCATTTTCTCGACTTCACGCTCGTTATGCCATCTGGATGGTTTGTATTTTGGCATGCTATCCGGCAAATCACGAGCCACGCCGCCGGGACGATAATAAGTTGCATGCATACGCGCCCCAGAAACAGCCTCATAGCAATCGAATAAATCTTCACGTTCACGAAAACAATATAAAAATACGGTCATTGCACCAATATCAAGCGCAGTTGCCCCCAGCCATAGTAAGTGGTTAAGAATTCGAGTCACTTCATCAAACATGGTACGAATGTATTTCGCTCGCAAAGGCACTTCTACCCCAAGTAATTTTTCCAATGCGCGCACATAGGCATGTTCATTACACATCATAGACACGTAGTCTAGACGGTCCATGTAACCAATACTTTGTAGATAAGGTTTCGTTTCAGCCAACTTTTCTGTGGCACGGTGAAGCAAACCAATATGGGGATCGGCACGAAGAATGGTTTCACCATCCAACTCCATAACCAGACGCAACACACCATGCGCTGCAGGATGTTGAGGACCAAAATTGAGGGTATAGTGTTGAAGTTCTATCATTGTTCACCCTCCTGAATATTATAGTAACGGTTGTCATGTCGAATGACTTTTGGAACCAACACGCGAGGTTCAATATCAACTGGCTCATAAATTACTTTTTGTAATTGAGCATCATAACGCATTTCAACCTGACCACTAAGCGGAAAATCCTTACGGAACGGGTGACCAACAAAACCATAATCCGTTAAAATACGTCTAAGGTCCGGATGACCATCAAATAAAATACCATATAAATCATATGCCTCACGCTCAAACCAGTTGGCAGATTTCCAGATATCATGAACAGAAGGAATAATAAGGTGGTTTTCTTCAAGAAAAACCTTAACTCGCAACCGCTGATTATGTACGATCGATAACAAATGATACACGACAGCAAAACGGGGGTTGTCCCATGTGTAAGCCTTAGATTCCTGAGGTTCAACACCGCGGGAAAATCCACGCTCTGTGGCAGGCTCGGTTTCCCAATCATATTTACCATACAATAAATAATCAACAGCACAGACGTCGATCAGTTGATCAAATCCAAATGCATGATCATCACGTAATTGCTGTAAAAGCCTCTTAATCATCATGGCCTCACACACAAGGGTGACTTCACCATGTGCAATGTCAATGGATGAATAAACGCTTGTCAGCTTTGTCTGCAAAAGTTCAGCTAAAAGAACATGTTTTGTCATGTGTTCATACCTTGATACGCTCGATGCCAATCAGCCCTTACTGTATTTGATTGACGCCCAAGATTCTTTGCAAAACTGAGAATTAATAATTAAACGACTGTGATCCTCAGGCTTCAATAATTGCTTTTTTTCTAATTTTATTCTGCAATTGAATAATCCCATAAAGCAGCGCCTCAGCGGTGGGCGGACATCCCGGGACATACACGTCTACGGGAACAATGCGATCGCAGCCGCGAACGACGGAATACGAATAATGATAATAGCCACCGCCATTTGCACAAGACCCCATGGAAATAACCCAACGAGGCTCAGGCATTTGATCATAGACTTTACGAAGCGCGGGCGCCATTTTATTGCATAATGTTCCGGCAACAATCATAACATCCGATTGCCGCGGACTAGGACGAAAAATAATACCAAACCGATCTAAATCATAGCGAGCCGCACCAACGTGCATCATTTCAACGGCACAGCAAGCAAGACCGAAGGTCATAGGCCACATAGAACCACTTCGAGCCCAGCCAACCAATTTTTCTATTGTGGTTGTCGTGTAACCATCTTTTTGCAATGCCGGCTCAGACTTTACTCCCATTCCAGTGCCCCCCGTTTCCACTCATAAATAAATCCGATGACCAACAAGCCAAGAAAGATCATCATTGCGGAAAAACCAAACCAACCGATTTTACGTAATGCGAGCGCCCAGGGGAAAAAAAATGCCGTTTCCAAGTCAAATATGATAAATAAAATGGCAACCAGGTAATAACGTACATCGAAAGGAATTCTTGACGTTTCAAAGGCACTAAACCCGCACTCATATGGCGAATTTTTTTCAGAATCAGGATGATGCTTAGACAGCAGAGACCCTGCCCCTAGCATAATCAATCCCAAGCCTAGGCCTATGACGATAAAAACAAGAACAGGTAAGTATTCAGATAGCATCATGTCGTATTGCTCGTACTATGGTGCCGAAGGCCGGACTCGAACCGGCACGGCTTTCGCCACCGCCCCCTCAAGACGGCGTGTCTACCAATTCCACCACTTCGGCAATTTTTATTGTTTTTCACCATCAATTGGCACAGGAACTTTGCTGCCCGGTACAGTTGATTGCTGAGGAATAGCTTGCTGTCCAGCTTGTTGATACTGCGTAGCTACCATAGACGATAAAGACACACTGGTAACAAAGAATGCCAAAGCCAGACCACCGGTCAATTTAAAAAGGAAGCCTCCTGTGCCTTGGCTTCCAAATACAGTATTTGATGCGCCTGAACCAAATGACGCTCCAATATCCGCACCTTTTCCGTGCTGAATTAATACCAGACCAATTATGGCTATGGCAACCAACACATGAATCAGTAATACTAATTGATACATTTTACTATTTCCACAAACTGCTGCGCATTTAAAGATGCTCCGCCAACTAAACCACCATCCACATCAGGCATCGCAAAAAGTGCTTGCGCATTCTTTTCATTAACGCTGCCACCATACAAAATAGACAGCTTCTGAGCATATTTTTCGTCAAACGCAGCCACTTGGGCACGTATAAAAGCATGCGCCTGTTGAGCCTGCTCGGGTGTTGCGGTTTGCCCCGTACCTATCGCCCAAACAGGCTCATAAGCAATAATACAATTTTGCATCCAATCATTGCCAAGCTTGGCAACGGCATGCAGCTGGCGATGCAAAACTTCTTCCGTCAATCCTTGCTGACGTTCCTTAAGCGTTTCCCCAACGCAAAGAACAGGTATCATATCATGAACTTTCACATGGTGGAATTTTTCTGCTACAAAATTTTCATTTTCATGAAACAAATGCCGGCGTTCAGAATGGCCAACTAATACATATCGACAATCGTAGTCAGCCAACATGGGCGCTGACAATTCTCCGGTATAGGCCCCAAAATCTTTAGGATATACATTTTGAGCGCCTAAACTTATTGTACTCTTAAACAGTAATTCGCGTGCCAATGATAAATAGATGGCGGGAGGAAATACCACACAATGCGCGCCACTTTCTTCAGGCATGCATTTCAGCAAGTCTTGTAATAAACGTTGCACTTGCAGGAAACGGCCATTCATTTTCCAGTTGCCCATGATGTATTTTTTTCTCATAGTATCCCTATCATCTGACCCAACCAGGACTGATAGCCTCAAACAACGGCCTTATCATTTAATAACCGATGTTCAATACCGCTAATTTCATCACTTAATTGCTGCGCCTGCCTTTGAACCACTTGTGCATCTGCCCCTTCAACCATAACACGTAACATGGGTTCTGTACCGGAAGGTCTTAATAACACCCGCCCCTCCCCTTTTAATTCATCACTAAGCGTCTTTACCGCTTCTTTCACTTGTGAGTTATTAACAAGCTTGGCAGCATTTTTGGTCTGTAAGTTAATTAAAGTTTGGGGTAATAACTGAATCCCTTCACTTAATTGTTGTAGCGATTTTTCCTGTTTGATCATCACATTTAATACTTGTAAGGCAGCAACAATACCATCTCCTGTGGTTGTTTTATCAAGACAAACCACATGCCCGGAAGACTCTCCGCCAATTTTCCAATCCCTTTCTTTAAGCGTTTCGAGCACATACCGGTCTCCAACCTGCGCACGCAAGAAAGGAATACTCATTTGGCCCATGGCTTTCTCTAGACCATAATTACTCATTAAGGTTCCAACCACTCCGCCTTGTAACAATCCTTTCTGCTTTCTGTCTTTAGCGATAATATAAATAATTTGGTCACCATTGATTAAATGACCAGCAGCATCCACCAGGATGACACGATCACCATCGCCGTCCAATGCAATACCAACATCGGCGCCAACTTCAATGACTTTTTGTTGCAAAAGCTCAGGAGATGTTGAACCACAAGCCTGATTAATATTAAATCCGTCTGGTTTATCACCAATGGCAACCACTTCAGCACCTAATTCACTAAATACATTCGGAGCTATGTGATAAGTAGCACCATGAGCACAATCAACCACAATTTTTAACCCTGAAAGACGAGTCAACGAGGGAATCGTGGATTTGCAAAATTCAATATAACGTCCTGGAGCATCATCGACACGAGCAGCCTTACCTAAACTGGCGGATGAAACGATCTGCAGATTTTTTTCAATCTCAGCTTCAATAGCCAGTTCGATATGGTCCGGCAACTTGCTGCCATCCGCTGAAAAAAATTTAATACCATTATCTTCGAATAAATTGTGCGACGCACTGATTACAATACCTGCATTAGCACGCAATGTCTGGGTAAGGTAAGCAACAGCGGGGGTGGGCATAGGACCCAATAATCTGACATCCACTCCAGCAGCCGATAAGCCAGCCTCCAGAGCAGACTCCAACATATAACCAGAAACTCTCGTGTCTTTGCCAATAATAACTTTTTTACGCTGACCATTAGCAAGCACACGCCCAACAGCCCATCCAAGTTTTAATATAAATTCTGGATTAATATTGACTGATCCAACTTTTCCCCGAATTCCATCTGTTCCAAAATATTTGCGTTGACTCATCCTTTATAACCTCTTTTCGTATGCGTGGCGTATGTTTACACAGCCAAAAAATTATTTTTTGCTAGCAGAATGCCATTATTCACGAGCTTTTTGTATTGTATCAAGCATTTCCAATGCTTGCCTGGTCTCTTCCACATCATGAGTTCTGATTATAGAAATTCCTTGCAAAGCTGCAACTATTGCAATGGCAATCCCTCCTATCAAGCGCTCAGCAATTGGTTTATTTAAAACAGCGCCGATTGTACTTTTTCTTGAAACTCCCAACAATAATGGCTGTTGGTGTTTGCGAAAAGCAGACAATTGTTTGATCAAATACATATTATGCTGCACTGATTTGCCAAAACCAAACCCTGGATCCAATAAGATATGCTCACGCGCCATACCGGCCTGAAGACAAGCATCAATACGTTGTTGAAAAAATTCATTGATTTCTGCAAGGATAGGCTGATGATAGACGGGAGCATGTTGCATGGATTTTGGTGTCCCATGCATATGCATCAAACAAACAGGAACTTTAAGACGGACAGCTGTTGTCAATGCATTGATGCCTCTTAGCGCCGTAATATCATTGATGAGCGATGCCCCTGTTAAAACAGCCTCCCTCATCACGGTTGCCTTGCAGGTATCAATAGAAATGCACACATCACTTTCAGCGCGTATTCGCTCAATCACCGGAATAACACGGGCTAGTTCTTCATCCTCGGAAATAGCCTCTGCCCCAGGCCTTGAAGACTCTCCTCCAATGTCAATGATATCTGCACCTTGTTCTATCATAGTCATCGCGTGCCGAAAGGCCTGGTTTGTACCTATAAATTGGCCACCGTCAGAAAAAGAGTCCGGAGTAACATTCAAGATAGCCATGATTAATGGCTTATGTAGATACGCAGGCGCGGCAGGAAGATGAACCTGGCCTCGGCACCATTGTTCAAACTGTTGACTATTCACAAAATTCTCGTTACTGGAAAAAAGGGATACTCACCTTTTAACTCATTTTTATGGAAAAAATGAGTATTCCCCTAATCTAATTGTAATGTTCACTACTGGCAGGATCATCTTTTGAGTGTTGATCATCTGATTTTGAAGAATCATCCACCGACGCATCACTAAGAGGCTCTTTATTTTTCTCTAACACCTTAAGCACTTCCCAATCATCGGGAGGAGATGGAGTTTTACCGGACATAATTTCATTAATTTGTTTGGCATCAATCGTTTCATACTTAATTAAACCTTCTGCCATGATATGCAATTTTTCCATATTTGCAGTGAGTAATGATTTGGCTCGCTGATAATTGCGATCGATGATGGTACGAACTTCCTCATCAATTTGTTGTGCCGTTCTATCTGAAATTTCTTTATTTTGACTAACTGTACGCCCCAAAAAAACTTCACCTTCTTCCTGGCCAAATGTGAGGGGGCCAAGACTTGACAATCCCCAACTAGTCACCATCTTACGCGCGATTTCTGTGGCGCGTGTAATATCATTTGAGGCACCCGTGGTCACACTGTCTTCACCAAAAATTAACTCTTCGGCCACACGACCGCCAAAAAGACTGGCTAGCTGACTTTCCAAGCGTCGTTTGCTATGACTGTAGCGATCCATTTCCGGTAAAAACATGGTAACACCCAACGCACGGCCACGAGGAATGATAGTGACTTTATAAACAGGGTCATGTTCGGGAACAAGCAAACCCACAATGGCATGTCCAGCTTCATGGTATGCGGTGAGTTTTTTCTCATTCTCATCCATCACCATGGAACGCCGCTCAGCACCCATCATGATTTTGTCTTTTGCCTTATCCAATTCAAGCATGCCAACTTTGCGTTTATTGGCACGAGCCGCAAATAAAGCAGCTTCATTCACGAGGTTAGCAAGATCGGCACCTGAAAAACCCGGGGTTCCTCTCGCTATTGGCATAATTTGCACATTACCTTCAATAGGCACTTTGCTTAAATGAACCTTTAAAATTTGCTCACGACCACGAATATCGGGCAACGGCACAACAACTTGGCGATCAAAACGGCCCGGACGCAATAAGGCCGGATCAAGCACATCAGGACGGTTTGTCGCAGCAATGACGATAACGCCCTCATTACCCTCAAAGCCATCCATTTCTACTAATAACTGGTTTAATGTTTGTTCACGCTCATCATGACCACCACCAAGACCTGCGCCCCGATGGCGTCCCACAGCATCAATTTCATCTATAAAAATAATGCATGGCGCCTGTTTTTTTGCCTGTTCAAACATATCACGAACACGTGAAGCACCAACACCAACAAACATTTCCACAAAATCTGAACCGGATATGGTAAAAAATGGAACTTTTGCCTCGCCAGCCACGGCTCTCGCAAGCAATGTTTTACCTGTTCCCGGAGATCCTACCAGCAATACGCCCCGAGGAATACGACCGCCAAGTTTCTGAAATTTAGTGGGATCTCGCAGAAAATCGACCAATTCTTTAACTTCTTCTTTTGCTTCATCCACACCAGCCACGTCAGCAAAGGTGACTTTCACTTGGTCTTCGCCCAAAAGGCGTGCTCGTGAACGCCCAAATGACATGGCACCACGTCCACCCCCGCCTTGCATTTGCCGCATGAAAAAGACCCAGACGCCAATTAACAGCAACATTGGGAACCAATTAATGAATAAATGCAGCAAAAAGCTTTCTTGTTGTTTTTCCTGGCCACTAACTTCGACGTTATTTTTTAGCAATTCTCCAAGTAGGGCATTATCTTGGACGGGCATATAAGTGACAAAACGATGATTATTTTTAGTCACCCCTTTAATCACTTTATTATCTTCTACCGTGACTGAATTAATCATGCCCTGATCAATTTCTTTTAGGAACTGGCTGTATGCAATTTTCTCGGTGGACGCATGGCGTGGTCCAAAATTACTGAACACAGACACCAGCACAATAGCAATAATCAGCCACAAAAATAAATTTTTTACCATGTCGTTCAAAGCATTAACCTCTTTTATGACGTATTTCTACGACTTAAGAATAACGTTACTATAAATTATAGTCCTTAGCTAGCAAATAGGTTTCACGTGAACGGGCTCTTGACGCCAATGGTTTACGAATAACCACCCGTTTAAACTGCAATCGGACTTGCTTGACCAGCTCATCAAAACCAGACCCATGAAACATTTTCATCAATAATATCCCGCCGGGCTTAAGCATGCGACTGCTGAAATCAAAGGCAAGTTCGGCAAGATACATGGCTCGTGGAATATCTACAGCAACCATACCACTCATATTAGGCGCCATATCGGATAACACAACATCAACACCGTGTTCTGGAACGACGGCCATTAATTGCTGCAACACAGTTTCCTCACGAAAATCCCCAGAAATGAATGTTACGCCGGGTAGTTCTTCCATAGGTAATAAATCAAGTGCAATGATAGTGCCTCGTCCACCTAGCTTTTCAGCCACGTATTGAGTCCAACCGCCTGGAGCCGCGCCAAGATCAACAACCGTCATCTCCGGGTTGAACAAATGTTCCCGTTCATCAATCTCCTTAAGTTTGTATACCGCTCTGCTGCGATATCCTTCTGCCTGTGCTTGTTTTACATAAACATCATCAAAGTGTTCCTGTAACCACCTTTTACTACTTTTGGAACGGGGCATGTCATCTGTAATCTAATGAGTTAACCTATATGATACTGAAAAATGCTATCTTTTCCCAGCAAAACGTGCAATAATTTACCATTTTTATTACTTCAGCTGAAAATCAGACTGCATCTTCTGATTCTCTTGTTCCGAAATAACGCTTATTATTGTTGGACTACTATTGTGGATACCTCGTTAAAACAATCATTAAAAGCCAAAGCGCATCATTTAAAACCCGTCGTTTTAATGGGTGCTAAAGGACTGACTTTACCAGTCATCGAAGAAACAAATGTGGCATTACTTGCTCATGAATTAATTAAAGTCAAGATTAATGGAATTGAAAAAAGTGAGCGTCAGATAATTGCCATAGAATTATGCAAGCAATTGCACGCTGAACTCATACAATTAATCGGTAATACAGCCATCATCTATCGAGAAAACGTCACCGATTAATCCATTAGGTTAACGTGTTTTTTTGTGCTTTTTTGTTAAAATTGCCTGTTGTTTTTATTGTTGAATGATAAAACATGATTGTACTTAGTCGCGATGAGTCCGATAATTTAAAAGCTATTATTTTAAATTACCTGCAGGGGGAACCTCTTCGCGTCGTTCGTGTGCGTCTTGAAACGGAATGCGAAGAACTAAAAACCGGATGCAAAACATTATATAAGGCCATTGAATTAAAATCAAAAGATGATCCCTTCGTTCTTGCTATTTTAAACAGCCTGAACATAAAAAAAGCAACGCCTGGCAGCAAAGCGGGTGAATATGAAAAAGTCTTACAAAAGTCAGAAAACCTGTATGAATTACTAAGTAATCTTTATCATGATGGCTATCATCATGTCGGCTATTTGCTAAGATTGATAGAAAACACCACTCCCAAACGTAATTGGGCCCTTATTTTTACCATAGGTGCCTTTTTGAGTGCCGGTATTGGTGTTTTCTTTTATTTCAATAAAAAATATTTTGATGCCTTCACCAATTGGTTAAGCCGCTCGTTTCCTTTTGTCATTGACTGGTGTGGGAAAACATTCTCTTTATTAAAAAATATTCCCTTGCTTGGTATGGTTTATAATGGGCTTGGCTTGCTCTTTAGTTGGTATAATACGTTTTCCAATGGAACAACAACCGCCTCTCATAAATTAAATTCTTTATTCTTCAAGACATTAACCGCCAGCTTAAATATAACTGCCTATTTTCTTTCTTATACAGCTGGCGGTGCCATGATGCTGCCTGCCGCAGTCCTGTTTGTTTTAAGCTCCAGCATTGATGTATTTAAGAGCGTGTATGACTTTTTCAAAACTCGACACGCATTAAAAACACTTAAAACTCCAGACGAATATGAACGGAGCTGGGAACAGCTGGCAGAATATGAACGTGCTAAAAATCTACACAAACGCTCGATGAAATCCGTATGGATTAAGTTTACAGCAGCCGTATTAACCACCATTGCCATTGGCATATGGTCTTTTTTTCCGCCCAATCTTATTATCATGATAGGTTGTATCGCTTTTATTTCTTTAATTTCGCTGGCTAAAAAATCCGTATTAGACGCAATTTACGAGCAACAAGCCCAGCAATTGCAAAAAAAGCTCCAACATATTGAAACAACTTATCATGTAGAACTTGACCCTGCGAATCAAAGTAGTTTCGTCAAGTTAAAACAAAAAAGGCAGCATCTAGATCAACATGAGGTAGAACTAGCAAGACGTGAAGCAGCGTTAGCCAAGAAAGAAAAAGAAATAGCCATACGCCAACAAGCTATCCTGGACTCTGACGAAAGCAGCCCTGTAAAAATGTTGCGCAGCTTAAAGCCGCAGTCCCAGCAAGAAGAATATCCGTCACGCTTTTTGGTAGAACATACATCGGATTTCACTGTTCCTTTGGCAAAACGCTTACGTAAAACACGTTCTTATGATGATTTATATAGGCTAAAGGAAGAAGAACGAACATCGCTTACACTAGGTTAAGCTCTTTTTTAACGGAATTAATATTATGCCCGCTATACTGGTTGAAATGGATGAATGCTGCTTCCAACTTATTAAAGATGGTGATGAAACCCTAAAAACTTCAGGCGTTTCAACGTGCTTATGTTTGATGTTCTATGGACAAGATCAAACCGCTCCTTTCATTGGGATGCATCATTGGCCAGGATTCTCTTCCGATTTTGATGGCAGTGAAGACTCGGCCATGGATGATATTTTCGAATTGATAGCCGATATTGAACAAAATGCCAGAAAACAGCTGGGTAATAAACCTGATAGGACGCTGACCCTTAATAAGCTCATCATCGTAGGAGGAGAAAGACGTCAAGTGGATGACACCGGAAAATTATTAATTTCAGGGACAGAACAGGAAGTTCGGGCATTAATTGAGTTTGTCAAACCAGCGTGTGAAGAGTATTTTATGCTGTCCAGCACTTTTACTTGTTCCATTCATCCTTTTAAAACAACAGGCAGTCAATTTATAGATATTATGATGGATAAAGACAACGTTGCTTGGAAAATCATCACGGATGACGATGAGCAAGAGAGGAAACTTGCCCAGGAAAAAGCAAGTTGCTCTTCTCCTCCCAAACTCAGGTTTTAATTATTAATCAACGTGCTGCAGAAGCTCAAGCAGATTGAACGGTTTTATATAGATTGCAGATGATTATGCCAATGCGTGACAGCCGCCATACTATTGTATAAACTTAATTGCACCGCCTGGCCTGCTGCCGGAAAATCTGTTGGTAACTGTACTCCTCTACAAGACAGTCCAGAAGCGGGAGATTATAAATGATCGATTAAGCCCATGATTTTAAAACACCTACCTAATACACTGACCATTTCTCGGTTGCTGTTAATAATACCATTTTTGGTGTTTCTATATCAGCAAGAATACAGTTGTGCTTTTTATACGTTTTTTCTTGCCGGCGTCACCGATGGTCTGGATGGTTGGCTGGCCAGACATTTTCATTGGCAAAGCACCTTCGGCTCTTTTATTGATCCCTTGGCCGACAAATTATTGATAGCATCCAGCTTTATCTCATTAGCGCTCCTCGGACAATTGCCATGGTGGCTGGTTTTATTGGTCTTTTTGCGCGATATAACCATTTCATTAGGGGTAATTGCCTGGTATTGGTTTATTCAGCGAAAACTTGATTTTGCCCCAACACGGATAAGTAAGCTTAATACCGTGCTGCAATTAACGCTAGTTACCTTATGTTTGTTTGAACTTGCTTTTGTTAAATTCATTCCATACCTTATCGAAACACTCATTATATTCACAGCCTTAACGACTGCAGGAAGTTTTATTGATTATGTATGGACTTGGGGAAAAAAAGCGTGCTCAAGCAGTCCTTAGGTCCAATGAATCAACAATTAGCATTAGCCATTCAGCTCAACGATGAAGCGACTCTTGCAGACTTCTGCTGGAACAATAATGTCATGCTGCATCAACAGCTGCAAAACATTCTTAATGGTTGCGGCGAACGCATGCTTTACCTCTGGGGCAATTCAGGAAGCGGGAAATCTCATCTTTTGCAAGCCTGCTGTCAGGCCGTAAATTCTTCTGATTCAGCGATTTATCTTCCGTTGCATAGTTTGCAACAATGGGGGCCTCAGGTCATCGATGGAATTGGAGGACAAACCCTAATTGGCATTGATGACATTGATGCTATTGCAGCCGATAAGGCTTGGGAAGAAGCGGTGTTTCATCTTTACAATCGAGCTAGAGATAATGATGAGACAATCTTGATTATGACTGGTAAAACCTCTCCAGCAAAACTTCCATTGCATCTTGCCGACCTTCGTTCACGCCTAGGATGGGGATTAGTCATTCAACTTAATGAATTAAATGATGAAGATAAAATCAAAACATTAAGAATACGTGCTAATAAACGTGGCTTTGATTTGCCGAGCAGTGTTGGTCGATTTTTACTAAATCGCTGTGCGCGTAATATGCATGATTTACTCATTTTGCTCAACCGCCTGGATGAAGCTTCGCTCATTGCCCAACGTAAAATTACCATTCCTTTTGTCAAAAATATTTTAGGCATTTGACATTTTTCCCAGCTCATCTATACATTACAAGTAATTATCTCTACGGCATGGTTTTTAACGTTTCGTCAGAGCAAATGGCAAGGAGGCTACCCTTAAGGGCTATTTATCAACATTCTCAGGGAGGAAAAAGTGGGTTACCTATCTTCTATTCAGGCAAAAACCATTCCTATTGACGGCAACAGCAATATTATTCCCAAGTCACTCATTCATGCATTAGTAGAGTTTACAAAACAACATTATGATTTTGAACAGAATTCCTTCATCGAACAGATACTACAACCTCAACAAATCGGCCAACTAATTCTTTTTATAACAAGGCAAAGGAAATTGCCGGCTATACTCGGGTACATCAAGTTCATATACAAAATGGCGAGAACACAGTGCTCATCTGCTCCGCTTACTCATGCAATAATCCAATTTATAATCTTAATTTTGCCTCTGCACGATTGTGCTTAACGGAAATAATGAAATATAAATTAGTTCATCCAGAAAAAGAACTCGTGTGTATTCCCTGCATTACATCTCCCGAGAAATATTTATTTTTATCCAGACTTCATCGCAATATTTCTCCAAAGCCTCAAGTTTTAGTACCTGAAACCACGTTAAAACTCATTCATGAATTAAAACGATGTTATCATTGGTCTTCTTGTGCGGAACATCCTATGCTCATTAGTGGACTACCTCGCGCAAAACATCCATCGATAACAAGATTGGATGAAAATCCTTTAATAGAATACTATTTATCCTTAAATCCTGATTATTCAGCAGGAAAAGGGTTATTGGTTTATATGCCATTCAATATAGGCAGTATAAGCGACAGCCTTAAACATTTGATAACCCGACAGGGGTTGGATCTTGGGCAGCAGTTAATGAACTTAAATCACCTTCCGAACGTGAGTGCTTAAGAAAACTATAGCGACTCCTACCAATGCCAACCTCATCATGTTCGCGAGATTCCGCTGGCTGACTGCGAAATTGTAGAACTTGCGTTGTTTTCTCCAGCCGCTCTACCGTTTGATGCATGGTTGTCAACTGTTGTTGTGATTCAAGTCGGGCAGCAATTTTACTGTCCAGCATTGTTAATTTTTCTTGTTGTTTTTGAACAATTTCTTCGTCTGCTAGAAGATCAATCTTGTCTTTGTCCAAGCCAAACCAACGACCTACCAGATTTTCAAGTCCCGGACGCTCAACAAACCAATAAATACTGAACGCTGCCAAACCAATCGCTACACTCACAAGAACAACTGGCCAAAACGTAGCTGTCACCGACGCGCCAAATAACGTCGCAATGGTAACCATTGCCAAAGACTGACCGGCAAAAAAACCACCACCAAAAAATAATACTCCCGTTGTAAGCGCCATTGACGTTTTCAACGCATTTAAATAAGGGTTATGGAGCGCCTTCTTATAAGACTCCCGCGCATCATCCAACGCTTGATAACGTATTGCCAGCATGGCAAGCATGTCTCGCATGGTTTGCAATTCTTCGAGATTGTTTGCAGTGGCATATCGAGCATCGATTTTTTTGCGTAATTCTTTAATTTGCTGGATTTGGTCAAGCAATACATCAAGTAACGCTGGGGAATGACGCAATTTCACACCAAGATTTTTGGAAATTTCAACTAAATCAAATCCATAGAAAACAACAACAGACAATATCGAAAAAGCAATTCCTGCCGCAAAAACAGCATAAACCGGTACACTGCTAAATAATCCCAATACCGAAGTAATACCATCAAATCCTTCACATACGGCTAAAGCGGTACCGGCAAAAGCCAATAATCCAAACTGCGCTTTGCGATACCAAGGTGTCGATTTTTCTTTTTATTTTCTTTTTCTTCTTCCGTTAAAAAAGAATCGTTTAAATCCGTTAATAACGAAGCTCGTAAAGACTCAAGCAAGAAACGGGAATTTTTGTCATGCGTGCGTTGTTGCTTAAGCCAAGTCACCAGCGCTTTAAAATCAATCGTATCTACAGACTGCCACTCATTCAATAAAGGATCATCAATCAAGAGATGAAGTTGATTAATTAATTCTTTTGAGCGTTTGCTGAAGGTAATTGGCTTCATTATATTTCAACTTGAATGGTTAAAAATATCAAAAAAATTAAGCAGTATGTTTTATTTTAAATAAAATTTATTAACTGAACCTTAATTACAGGGATAACTTGCACGTTTGCTACGTTCTTGATGATTGATTAGCAAAAATTTTAATCCGATTAAAAAATGAGTTATTGACTCATAAGGCGAGTTAAGTAGGGGGAAATCAACCATAATAGCAGCGCAATGGCTAAGGTAATAAGCCCAATATAGGCAAACAGCTGAGTATAAATCATTAAGGATTCAACCCCTGGGTGTACGTTCTCGGGAAGTGCTGAAAAAGAAGCTACATAAGCGCCAATAAACCCAGCCACAGCGGAAGTCAGAAACCACATGCCCATAACAAATCCAGCAATTTGTCTAGGAACTAATTCTGCAACCATAGCCACCCCTAAGGCAGACACCAGTAATTCACCAAGACTTTGTAAAAAATAGCTTCCTACCAACCACCAATAAGACACAATCCCTGCATCATCATGGCTAAAACGGGCAAGATACAAAATGCTAAAACTTAATCCACAGCATGTCATGCCTAAAGCAAATTTATAAGGAATTGGAAAAGAAATGCCGCGACGGTGAAGCATTTCATAAAACATAGCGAGTACCGGACTAAGGCCAATGATCCAGATGGGATTTAAGGCTTGAAAACTTTGCGGATCAATAGGCATACCAAACAAATAAGCATGAACATTATTCACAGCAAACAAATTAAGAGAGGTCGGCATTTGTTGATAAAGCACAAAAAAACCACTGCTTCCAGCATAAGAATGAACGCCAGAACCATACGTAAAGCGACCTTCTTTTGTTCCCGATGCATGTATATAAAATAGGTTGCCACCACCAGAAGGATGATTCCCCATACGATATCTTGGGCGATCATAACATGCTGCAATAAATAGGCCGACGCTTGGGTTGCTGCCGCGATACCAATGATGACAATATTCCATTGCCAAAGAGGAATAGGCTTGCTGTCTGCCGGAATCTTTATATGGGCAATATGCTGGCGTTGAAACCAATAATTGGCAAGACCTAATAATAATCCCAAAAAGCTAGCCAGATAAGCATAAGAATAACCATACTTTGTGGATAGCGCTGGACCAATAAATAACGCTGCCGTAGAACCAATATTAACGGCCATATAATACAACGTAAAACCACCATGCAATCGATGATCTTGCTCATCGTAACATTTAGCCAACAAGTTTGAGGGATTCGCTTTAAACAAACCATTGCCGACGCAAATTAAGCCTAATGCCAAAAAAACCCGTTGCCGATCGACCAAAGCCAATGCCAGATAACCGGCAGCTAAGGTAATTAAGCCAAGCACAATTGTTCGTTTTGTACCAAGCACTTTGTCACCCAGATAACCGCCAACAGCAACCATGCCATAGACCAGGGCAGAAAAAGCCCCAAACGTATAATAGGCAGTTTGATCATCAAAGCCTAAAAAACGAATGAAATAAAGGGTAAGAATTCCTTGAACTGTGTAATAACCAAACCGCTCCCATATTTCCAGCATGAAAATCATATAAAACGCACGCGGCTGGCCACGAAGCAAAGAAAGCATGACATTTCCCTCATGTGATGAAGGCAATGATTTAACTTATAATACTTTAGGACAGAGCACAACTGCCCACCGTATTTCCTGCTTATAAATGAACAGACTCACCTTCCCGGCTGTCTTCTTCCTCCTCTTCCTTTATAGAGAAGGAAGATATTCTATTTTTTAAATCTGCTCGTGACGATTTCTTATCTTCATGACTCGCCAGGTGCTCAGGCTTAAGCTTTTCTTCAATAGCAGCAAGCCCTAACTGTTGTATGAGATCCGCGGTAGATTCGTGGACTCTCTCAATCTCAGTGACATTGTCCTGCATTGCCTCAGAGCGATTGATTTTTTCTTCAAAAGAAAGCGATTCATCTGTATTTGCAGCTGGGATACGATCGTCTTTTGCTGACGTGGATTGTAATGGTTCGCCCGTTCCGAGCCATTTTTTAATTAAAGGATAAGTAATTCGGCCTAAGACGTAGACACTTCCTGCCATCGCACTGATTGCCAAAATACCCGCTCCGACTGGTGGAAAAAATAATGAAAGAGCAACACCAATCACTGCCAGAGAAGCCAATCCTACACCAAGTATTCTATCTACAAAACCAAGCGTGCCCCGTTTAAGCTGCTTTTTCTCCAATACAGATTGGTTATCATGCAGTTGCTGTAATTTGATCTTGAGTTCATCAAACTCCTGCTGCATCAACATCACATCCATATGCAGTTGCTTAATAGTTTCATCTTCACCCGCATCAAAAGCCTGACGCAAATGGCGTTCTTTATCTAGTGCTTCCTTCTGCAAAGCAGCAAGCGCCTGTTCTTTTTCAGCTATTTCATGTGTAATGTTTTCCAATTCTTCTCGCAACTGCATTTTGCGATAGTAAAACGCCCCAACCCAAGCAAACTTGCGCCCAATCCCAGGAGTGCTCCAGCTAATGCAATGGGCACAGCAGCGACAGGAGCTGCTAGCGCCGTGACGGCCAAGCCAACTAAGATGGAAGAATAAAGCCAACGAACATTCTTGGATAATGAAACAGGAATGGTTTCTCCCAGCATCCAAGAGAAAAGATAAATAGCCGGTATGCGCACAAAATTAATAATGCCAAAAGCCAGAGCAGCCAGATGAAACCCGTTTGACAATGACTTTGCCGCATGTTCGGCATGAGTAAATGCCCCTTCAAGCTCACTAAAATGAGTGACCTCAATGCCACTCTCAGCAACATGATGGCCTATTTCTGCTACCACAGGCATCCGCTTCAAGCCCGCTGTGATTACGGAACGTTGTTTTGGCGCTGTTGGTTTAAAACTGACGGGTTTTTGCATATGTAGCAATTGTTGCAACAGTACCTGCTGCTGTTCTTCTGAACGTATCTTATTCACGTTGTGTTCCTACTTTGAAAAAAATTAATATATAAGAAAATCTGATGTTATTGAATAACATAAAATTCAAACTTTTTAATAAAGCAATTGGGGTTTTTCATAAGTCCTGCTATATTTTTCCATATCGTTTAACTAACCAATGAATTACTATGGCAAAGAAAGCGCTTTATTTGGCTGGCGGTGGGGCACGTGGTGCTTATCAAGCCGGTGTACTAAAAGCCATAGCCCATATTTTACAGGTAAAAACCCTGCCTTTTGAGATGGTAAGCGGCGTGAGCATTGGCAGTATTAATGCCTCGATCCTCGCGCAACATGCTGATGATTTTCCAGCAGGCATTGAAAAGCTGGAGACATTATGGCGTGAAATCCGCTGTCAGAACATTTTTAATACCAGTAATTATGAATTAGGTAAATCCGTTGTCCGCAACATCAGCCATTTGATCATTAAGCAGCGGCAGAGCGGACATTTGCTGGATACGACGCCTCTGCATGATTTTATCAATAAACACATTAACTTTACTGATATCAAAACCAACATCACCAATGGTCATTTGGAAACCATGGAAGTCATCAGTAATTGTTATGAGACACAGCAAACGATTTCTTTTTATCAACATAATCAACCTTTTGATGACTGGCACTATCCTCGTCATATCAGTCAACGGGTAGAAATGGATATGGAATATATCCTAGCCTCAAGTGCTCTACCCCTTTTCTTCCCGACGGTTAAAATTAATGGTTTTCATTATGGTGATGGTAGTATGGGGTTGGTTTCGCCTTTACGTGGTGCTGTACGTTTTAACGTTGAAAAAATTCTGATATTAGGTACCCGCCAATTGCCTGTCTTCATGAATCCAGAAAAACTGCGCAATGGAGATATAGGATTTGCCCATATCCTTGGGAATATGTTAAATGGTCTTTTTCTTGATAATCTTGACCGTGATATTGAAATGGTTAACCGCATGAATGACATTGCTCAGCTCTTGTCTATGTGGAAAAAACGTCACTCACCATGGAGACCCATTGAAACATTGCATTTACGTCCCAGCGTCGATATTGCTGCCATGGCGCAAGCACAATATCAGGCAATGCCAGGGTTATTACGTTTTTTACTGAATGTTTTAGGAGCCCAAAGCCATTCTGGAGATTTATTAAGCTTCTTGCTTTTTGAGAAGGAATTTACCTGCGAATTGATTGATTTGGGTTATCAGGATACCCTGGCATCAGAAGCGACAATCCAAACGTTTTTCGCCTGACGTACGTAAATCATTAAGAACAGATAAAGCCTCTGGCATGACCCCATGCCAAATGAAAAATGCTTCTGCAGCTTGCTCAACCAGCATACCCAAACCATCAGTGGCCCTACACCCTTTCTGCCTTGCCCAGGCAACAAAAGGTGTTGCTTCTTTTAACCGATAAGCCAAATCATAGCAAAAGGGTTGCTTCTTCATTACCACAGGAGGTATTGGCAGATCTCGACATTGCAGGCTAGAAGAAGTTGCATTGATAATAACATCATAGGATTCAGTCAGCTCAGAAAACCCGCAACAATCGACGTGCATAAACTGTTTTTGCAATGCCATGGCTTTTTCAAGCGTACGATTAACGACCGTTAATCGAGCCGGCTGCATTGAAAGCAAGGGCGCTAGAATACCGCGCGCCGCCCCTCCAGCACCAATCACCAAAACAGAGTGACCGCGTATATCTATAGAATGCGCAAGATCACGCAACAAACCAACACCATCGGTATTATCCGCATAGAGCTTCCCATGCTGCATCCATAACGTATTGGCTGCGCCTGCTTCGAAACAACGTTGAGTGAATTCTGCGCTCATTGCAAAAGCACGCTGTTTACAAGGCAGCGTAATATTTAATCCTTTACCTCCCATTCTAAAAAAGTCTTGCACTTGCTGCTCAAATTTAGATTCATCAATCAAAATTCGTTCATAAACCAACGCTCGATTTGTCTGTTTAGCAAATGTCTCATGAATAATAGGGGATAAACTATGATGAATGGGGTTTCCCATAACGGCATAACGAGCAAGCATATTATTTCCCATCTCCAATGAAAACCTATAAAAAAATCGCTAAAAAGAGTTGTTGAGTTGGTCATTTAGTTAGGGTGTGTTGACAATTCATCTTACAATGCCGATGTGTCGTGGTTTATTCATAGTCTCCATAGATCCCGCGGACAAGCTGCGGGACGTGGGTTTTAAAGCAAATTGTCAACACACCTAGTACCGTTTCCGTTTAATTCTGTCAATTCATTACGAATTAAGGCTTTTACTGACTAATTCCCGCAAATCACGCGACAACTCTTTTGCAGCCAGAAACTCAAGCTCCTTTCTCATGAGACGCTGCCTTTCTTCGTCCAGACGTTGCCAACGGGTAAAGGGGGTAGCAAGCCGTGCAGCAATCTGCGGGTTCAGTGCATCCGTTTTAATTAACATGGTACTTAAAAAAGCATAGCCACTACCATCAAGAGCATGGAAATGTCGCGGGTTACTCTGACAAAAAGCACCTATCAGAGCACGAACTTTATTTGGATTTTTAATATTAAATGCGGGATGCGCTAATAACGCTTCCACACGGGC
Organism: Legionella oakridgensis ATCC 33761 = DSM 21215; assembly: GCF_000512355.1. Classification (NCBI taxonomy): domain Bacteria; kingdom Pseudomonadati; phylum Pseudomonadota; class Gammaproteobacteria; order Legionellales; family Legionellaceae; genus Legionella; species Legionella oakridgensis. The sequence goes on from NZ_CP004006.1 coordinate 2,528,578, forward strand.
TAACGTTCCAGGCAATTCACAAGTCGCCTGCAATGCAAACCATTTATCCAAAACAAGCTCATCCCTTGCCCATTGTTTATAAAAATGTTCAATCGCTGTTGAGCGTATTAAATCGTCGGTACAGTTAATCAATAAGGCAAAACTTGCTATTTGATCCGTCATCGTTTGTGCTTGAGAAAATTGCTGCTGACAAATTGACAAACTTTCTTTTTCATTGGACTTCATCATCAACCACAAACAAATATTACGCAGCTTGCGCCGCCCATAGGCATTCCCATCCATAGTGTGATCCTCAAGTTGCCATAATGAGCGATAACATTCATAAGCAGCGGGAAACAGCTCCCTTCCCAATTGAGCACGCAAATAATCCCGTGCCGCCTCCACACGACTCACATCGACCTTGGTTAAATTAGTCATGACGTCCTCAAAACCCGGCGGTGTTAGCAACTCAGCCCTCAGGGCAGCATCCAGTGACTCATCTTTCAATACATGTTTATAAACCTCGGCCAATTCGGCTGACAAAGACCATTGATCTTGTTGGGTCTGATAAAAATGAAGCAAACAGTCCAGCGCCAGATTTTGAGCCGCATTCCATTTGGCAAAACCATCCGTTTCATGGCGCAGTAATGCCGTTAATTCCTTTTGACTTTGCTTAATATGCAACGAAACAGGAGCAGAGAAATCACGCAGCAGAGAGAGCAGTGGTTTATCCTGCAATCCGTCAAAATGAAAGGACTGTTTTTTCTCACGCAACTCCAAAACGTCATGAGCAAGCGGCAAGGCATCACCTTGTGCATTAAACAAGGCAATCTTTATAGGAATATGGAACGGTTTTTTATCCTGACATTCGGCAGTCGCGCGACAAAACTGAGTGAAAGTCAACGTCAATGTTCCCTGATGATAATCCGAGTCAACCGTCACCTCCGGTGTCCCGGCTTGACTATACCAGCGTTTGAATTGACTCAAATCAACATGATTGGCATCTTCCATAGCGGCAACAAAATCATCTATTGTGACCGCCTGGCCATCATGGCGTTGAAAATACAAATCCATACCACGACGAAAACCTTCTTTGCCCAGTAACGTCTGTTGCATGCGAATGACTTCCGCGCCCTTATTATAAACCGTTGCCGTATAAAAATTATTAATTTCCTGATAAGACTCCGGTCGAACCGGATGGGCCATGGCACCAGCGTCTTCTGGAAACTGGGTATTACGCAGTACCCTAACGTCCATAATACGATTCACATCCCGGGAATTCATATCGCGGGAAAATTCCTGGTCACGAAAGACAGTCAACCCTTCTTTGAGGCTTAATTGAAACCAATCACGACAGGTAACGCGATTTCCTGTCCAATTATGAAAGTACTCATGCCCTACAACACCCTCAATGTCTGCATAATCGCTGTCTGTTGCTGTATCCGGCCGGGCAAGAATGTATTTGGAGTTGAAAATATTCAATCCCTTGTTTTCCATTGCTCCCATATTAAAATCACTGACAGCAACGATCATAAAAATATTCAGATCATATTCTCGTCCGTATTCTTCTTCATCCCAACGCATGGCTTTCTTTAATGAAGTCATCGCATGAGCGCATTTATCTTCATTACCAGGCTCCACGTAAATACGTAAGTCTACTGTTTTACCTGAACAGGTAACAAACTGGTCCGTCACTGCAGTGAGATTACCTGCAACCAAGGCAAATAAATAAGAGGGTTTTTTGAACGGGTCATGCCAGACTGCCCAATGCCGCCCTTCTGATTCATCACCAGCATCCAGCAAATTGCCATTAGCAAGCAAAACTGGATATTTTTTCTTGTCTGCACAAATACGTGTCGTATAAATAGATAATACATCTGGCCTATCAGGAAAAAACGTCATACGGCGAAAACCTTCCGCCTCACACTGAGTACAAAACAATCGATGAGTACGATAAAGACCGGATAACTTAGTATTATCCTGAGGATAAATACGGGTCACCACCGTCAAAGTCAATTCATCCGGACAGGAGTGAATGATTAAATCATTATCAGTAAACTGGTACGCTTCTTGCTCTAAGGGATGATCATCAAGCTTAATATCAAGTAATTCCAGTTCATCTCCATACAAATGCAAAGCTCCTTGATGAAGCCGTTTTAACTGCATACGGTTACTGACTATTGCATGGTCATCATATAAGTCGAAATTCAAATCCACTTTCTCTACGGCAAAAGCATAAGGTTGGTAGTCTTTTCGATAAATAGTAGTCTCTGACATGCGCTTAACTCCCGTTGATTGCAGTCTTTATGGAACAATGCATTTAGAACCTGTCTTTAGAGTCGCTAGGCTTTTAGCTCTGCATAGCCAGACTCTGAAGACAGGTTCCTATATAAGTCACTGAATAATAATCCCAGAGTTCTCTTGAGCGTTCGCCAAGGCATCCTTGGCGCTATTATAGTAAAAAAACCGACTATCTCTAAAGAAATCAGAGAAAGAGCCGACAACACCTCATATAAAACTCAGTAATAAACTATACTGTAAGTAAATGATACGTTTAATGTTTTGGCAATAAATCCTATAAAAGAAAACGTGTGCTAAAAAAAGGAATAATTAGCTTACTTGCCGAAAAAAAATAGTAAGAATCATTTGAGAATGAAGCATTTAATCACACCTATGACTGTTTTTATGATACTGTTTCCTCAGGGATAAGTAATAAGGGGATGTTATGAATACACAAGAGTTTTTAGCCGGCTATACCCGCCGCTTTGTCGACAATAAAGAAGAAGAACTGTCTTTGGATGACTACTTGGAATTATGCCGTAATGATCCATCCGCCTATGCAAACCCTGCCGAACGCCTGTTGATGGCCATTGGTGAACCCGAACTGGTTGATACTCGCCACGATCCGGTTTTATCTCGTATTTTTTCCAATAAAGTCATTCCTCGCTATGAAGTGTTTAGTAATTTTTATGGAATGGAAGAACCTATTGAACAAATCGTCGGCTTTCTTAAACACGCAGCCCAAGGTTTGGAAGAAACAAAACAAGTCTTGTATTTATTAGGACCGGTGGGTGGCGGCAAATCGTCCTTGGCAGAAAAATTAAAAGACTTGATGCAAAAAGTTCCTTTTTATGCCATTAAAGGCTCTCCAGTTTTCGACTCTCCCTTATCACTCTTTAATGCCGATGAAGACGGTGAATTACTTTTTGAACGTTATGGCATTCCCAAACGTTGTCTTCGTTACGTCCTGTCCCCTTGGGCTATTAAAAGATTGCATGAGTACAATGGTGATATCAACCAATTCCGCGTTATTAAAGTTAAGCCGTCACGCATCAAACAAATTGCTGTGGCCAAGACAGAGCCTGGTGACGAAAACAACCAGGATATTTCTTCTTTGGTTGGTAAAGTAGACATTCGTAAATTGGAAGAATTTTCCCAGGATGACCCAGATGCCTACAGTTATTCAGGAGGATTGTGTCGCGCCAATCGCGGCTTGCTTGAATTTGTAGAAATGTTTAAAGCGCCCATCAAAGTCTTGCACCCTTTATTAACCGCAACCCAAGAAGGGAATTATAATCCCACGGAAGGCTTATCAGCCATTCCTTTTGAAGGGATTATTCTTGCTCACTCAAATGAAGCGGAATGGCAGTCATTTCGTAATAATAAGAATAACGAAGCCTTTATTGATCGTATTAATATCGTCAAGGTACCTTATTGCTTAAGAGTATCGGAAGAAATCAAAATCTATCGCAAACTCATTGATAACAGTTCGCTTATGAGCGCACCATGTGCCCCTGGAACTCTGGATATGCTGGCACAATTTTCGGTACTAACCCGTTTGAAAGAGCCACAAAACTCAAGCATTTACTCCAAATTACGGGTATATAATGGCGAGAGCCTAAAAGACACCGACCCTAAAGCAAAATCCTATCAAGAATACCGCGATTTTGCCGGTGTAGACGAAGGGATGAATGGCATATCCACTCGCTTTGCTTTTAAAATCTTGTCAAAAGTATTTAATTTTGACCATTTGGAAATAGCCGCCAATCCTGTGCATCTGCTCTATGTGTTGGAACGTCAAATTGAACAAGAACAATTCCCGCAAGAGTTGCATGAAAAATACTTGTCATTCATTAAAGAATTTTTATCGCCCAAATACGTGGAATTTATCGGTAAGGAAATTCAAACGGCTTACCTGGAATCCTATTCTGAATATGGACAAAACATTTTTGACCGCTACATCACGTATGCAGACTTCTGGATTCAAGATCAAGATTACCGTGACCCTGATACTGGTGAGATTTTTGACCGCAGCGCGCTCAATTCAGAACTGGAAAAAATTGAAAAGCCGGCAGGCATATCGAATCCCAAAGATTTCCGTAATGAAGTCGTGAACTTTGTATTACGAGCACGTGCCAATAACAGCGGGCATAATCCCAAATGGAACAGTTACGAAAAATTGCGTACGGTGATAGAGAAAAAAATGTTTACCAACACCGAGGACTTGCTTCCTGTCATTTCCTTTAATGCCAAAGCGTCTGAAGAAGACAGGAAAAAGCACGAGGAATTTATTGCACGTATGGTGGATAAAGGCTATACCCCAAAACAAGTTCGATTGCTCTCTGAATGGTATTTACGAGTACGTAAATCGCAATAAAGGTGTAAGTCATCATGAGTCAGTTGATTGACAGACGACAAAATGCAGGTAAGAAAAGCACCGTGAATCGCCAACGCTTCCTGCGTCGTTATAAAAATCATATCAAACGTGCGGTATCTGATGCAGTTGGCCGGCGCAGTATTACTGAAATTGATCAAGGCGAACAAATTTCCATTCCGGCCAAAGACATTTCAGAGCCGCATTTTCGCCACGGACAAGGTGGGCAAGTAGAGCGCGTGTTACCTGGTAACGATGAATTCATTACCGGGGATAGAATCAAACGTCCTTCCGGCGGCGGCAGTGGGGGTGGTGGCGGCAGCCAAGCCAGCGATAGTGGAGAAGGAGAAGATGACTTTGTCTTTCAATTAACTCGTGAAGAATTCCTGGAATTATATTTTGAAGACTTGGAACTTCCTGATTTAGTTAAAAAAGAACTGGCTCGCATAAATACCTTTAAATCCATACGTGCAGGCGTCACTAGCAGTGGTACTCCCACCAATATTAACGTACTGCGCTCCATGCGGCAGGCAACAGCCAGACGAATCGCATTAGCTTCGCCCTACAAACGTCAACTACGTCTTGCGGAAAAAGAACTTGAACACTTGCAACAATCTGCCGCCCCTGAACAGCTTGAGGTTCTACGTCTGCAACGCGACATCGAATTTCTGAAAAAGAAGATCCGCGCGGTTCCTTTCATTGATACCTTGGATTTACGCTATAACAATCGTATTCGTGTTCCTGTGCCATCCACACAAGCCGTCATGTTTTGCATCATGGATGTCTCAGGCTCGATGGATGAGCCTAAAAAAGACATTGCCAAACGTTTCTTTATATTGCTTTATCTTTTTCTTACCAGAAACTATGAAAAAATTGAATTAGTTTTCATTCGCCATCACACGTCAGCCAAGGAAGTCAATGAAGAAGACTTTTTTATTCTCGCGAAACGGGTGGTACAGTCGTGTCCAGTGCTCTGGAATTATTAAGCAGCATCATCGAAACACGTTATAATCCTTCCGCTTGGAATATATACGTTGCCCAAGCTTCCGATGGCGACAATTGGAATGCAGACTCGCCTTATTGTCTGGAATTATTGCAAGAAAAAATCATGCCTCTCTTGCAATATTTTGCCTACATTGAAATTATGCCTCGTCATCATCAAAGCTTGTGGGAAGTCTATCAGCAGATACATAAGAAATATTCCAATTTTGCAATGGAAAACATCGATGACGTCGCCGATATTTATCCGGTATTTCGGGAATTATTTAAAAGGAAGACGGCATGAGGAAAGAACCATTATCACGAGGCGCAGAATGGACCTTTGATTTAATCCAGGATTATGATCGCGAAATCGCGCGAATTGCCAAAGAATTCAAGCTTGATACGTATCCCAATCAAATCGAAGTGATTTCGGCCGAGCAAATGATGGATTGCTATGCTTCTGTTGGCATGCCAATAGGTTACCACCACTGGTCTTTTGGTAAGCATTTTGTTGGCGTAGAAAAAAGTTACCAGCGTGGAGAAATGGGACTTGCTTATGAATTGGTGATTAACTCCAATCCCTGCATCGCCTATTTAATGGAAGAAAATAGCATGACCATGCAGGCACTGGTAATAGCCCATGCTTGCTATGGGCATAATTCTTTTTTTAAGAACAATTATCTATTCAAAATGTGGACATCCGCTGATGCCATCATTGATTATCTTGTCTTTGCCAGAAACTATATTAGTGAATGTGAAGAGCATCATGGCATCGATGAAGTGGAAGCCATTTTGGATGCTTGTCATGCCTTAATGAATTACGGGGTGGATCGCTACAAACATCCAGCAACCTTATCCATTCAGGAAGAAAAAATCCGCCAACAAAACCGGGAAGTGTATTTACAGTCTCAAGTGAACGAATTATGGCGTACTATCCCGCGTAGTAAGGAAGTCGCACAAAACCGCTCACAGCAGCGGTTTCCCGCAGAACCTCAGGAAAATATCCTTTATTTTATTGAAAAAAACGCGCCCTTGCTTAAACCCTGGCAACGGGAAATTGTGCGGATTGTGCGCAAAATCGCCCAATATTTTTATCCACAGGGTCAAACTAAAGTCATGAATGAAGGCTGGGCTTGCTTTTGGCATTACACGTTACTGCATGCTCTGTATGACGAGGGCTTGGTCACGGATGAGTTTATGCTGGAAGTATTGCAAAATCACACCAACGTCATCATGCAGCCTCCGTATAATAGCCCTTATTATTCAGGCATCAATCCTTACACGCTTGGCTATCATATGATGCAAGACATCAAACGCATCTGCGAGAATCCCTCAGATGAAGACAAACAATGGTTTCCTCATCTGGCTAACAGCAATTGGCTAACCAGCCTCGATACTGCCATGCGTAATTTTAAAGATGAGAGCTTTATTGCTCAATACCTGTCACCGCGCGTCATTCGCGACTTGAAATTATTTCACATTATGGATGATGACCGCAATCCGGAGCTAATCATTGGCGCCATTCACAATGAACAAGGTTATCAACTGATTCGTGAAGCTTTATCAAGGCAGTACAATTTGGGTAATCTGGAACCAAATATTCAAATTTATTCTGTCAATTTGGAAGGTGATCGGACATTAACGCTGCAATACACTCAACAAAACCGAATCCCTTTAGGAAATACAACCCAGGAAGTATTGAAACATTTACATACTTTATGGAAATTTCCTATCATCCTGCAAACCATCGATATCGGTGGCCAAGTAATAGCCGAGCAACATTGCCCGCCAACGGCTAACCACAAACCGGAACATGATTAAATTATAGATTGCCTTGTCTATTCAATGAACAGCACTCATTAATACATCGCCTGTGGATCCATTAAAAATGGCAGTAATAAACTGTACGTTTTAAACCCTAGTTGTTCACTTAAGCCTTTTGCCATTCCCGGTGCCATCAACTGTGATACAGCATACTCACATTTTAAGTAACTCCCCACGTCATCCCGAGTGCAGCGAGGGATCTGCCTGCAGTGGCACAATTTTTAAAGTAGCGATGGATACAAATCGTTCCATTCAGGATTCAATGCATTAATCAAATCATGCTTCTTTTTTCGAGACCACCCTTTGATTTGTTTTTCTCGCTCAATAGCCATGACGATGCCTGAACAAACTTCAAAATAAACCAGTCGATCCACATGCAACCATTGTGTTTTTCCGGCCACACGAAACCCTGTTTCATCCAGGTTTTTTACGGCAGCAGTTTTGACTGCAGACAATACCGATTCTTCAAATGATGCCAATGTATCAAAGGCAATCCGGTTATATCCAGTCCGTGTTGCAGTAGCCAGTTGAATTCCGTACAGGTCATAAAACAACTGTTGCAGCCTGTCTTCTGGAATAAAATGCTGATATTGATAATACACGCTCCAACTACGAATAACTTCACCGTATTGGACAGGGGCAAGAACACCTGCAGGAAATGCTGCTGTTATCGTTTTATTACAGCACTCGCAATATTTTACTTCAACCTGATGTTCCGTGACTTCAATTTTGGGTAGTGGAATATCAAAAACCTGGCGCTTCACAATTCCAATCACCGGCGTTGAAAGTAATGAACCATAACAATCCGGGCATGTTAGCAATACATGGTTTTTGACAATATCTGGTGATTTAATCTGTTTTAACGTTTCGCCCTTGTGGCCTTTTGGCCACCACTGTTACGTTTCCCATTTTCACGTAGTGATGTCGTACGGCGTAGTTTGCCTAACCCGTCACTTGACGGGGGGCTTTGAGCTGTTGCTGCTATTCTTGTTCAGTCGTTTTTCCAGCTCTGCTATTTGTGCAGCTTGCTGTTCTACGATTTTTTCCAGTTCAGCAATCTTTGCCAAAAGCGTTGTGATGATTTGTTCATGGTCTTTCATGCAGCTATTTGATCATAACCGCATAATTTTTCAAGTGTTTTTTACATTAATTTAATACCTGCCAGTTGCTGGAGATCCCTCGCTGCACTCGGGATGACGTGGGGAGTTACCATTTTAAAGTCATTGCTTCCTTGATTACATGCTGAGCAAGCGCAGTACATAAACCGTGTTTTTGAAATCTGGCCAGCGTCGCACCATTGTATAAGCCAACAGTTTGGCCATCGGTATACGTGGTTAAGGTGGACACAGGCTCTCCCTCGTAATACCCTAGGTAATATTTAAACTTTCCCTGGGGACCATAAGATTTATACATATCTTTGAAATCCATTTTAATGGACTCAGATAATTGAAACACTTCACACAGGATAGTTAAAAACAGCTCGTATTCCTTATGAGTATTAACTGCTCTTACTTTAATTTTATCGTTAACGGTAGTGAATGTTACCTCGTCTAATTTGGCAGCTATTCCTAAGAAATCCCCTAAAGAATGAAATCCTTTTGCCTCTAAATCGGTTTTGATTGCAGCAGGAATGGGCTGATTGCTGAATCCACCACCAAACAAAGGGCCGTCTTTTAACCGTGTAAAAATCAATGAGCGCTTGCAAATCATCCTTTATGAAGGATTGCGAATTTTTATAATTATTAAATAAGCCATTAAAAAACGGGAACTCACAACCGCTAAAATAGAAAAGAGAACCACCTATATCTTCGATTCCCGAACCTTCATGAGAAGAATGTTGCACGGCAATGCTCATCACGTCAATTAAATTATCAATGATGGCTGCAGAAATAGCTTGATTTATCACGGTTAATCCTGTGCTTTTACAAAAAAATGGATTTTAGCGGCAATATCCAAGCTTGCAAATCCCCTATCCATTTAGCTGCTCAAGAAGCCCTACTACGCTTATGCCGCAGCAAGCTCAATGGCAAAGGCAAGACCCAATCGAGTAAAATTGGTCATATGCTCAAGATTGAGTAAATCCAGCGTATCCGAAGGTGTATGAATGTAAGGGTTATGTGCTTCAAAACTGGTTTCACAGGGAAATGCCGCCGGAATACCAGCCTCCGTCCAGGATGCATGATCACTGCAGCCATAGCCACATTTGGAATAGGCAACAGGAACATTTATGTATACTTGAATCAGCTTAGTCATAAAAGCACTTAACTCTTTATCAGTGTAATCCTTAAAAACCCAGATGGTCTTATCCTCGGGTTGATTGCGAAAACCAGTCATATCAAATTGAATGGCTGCATGCACTGGAATGGCATGATTTAGAAAATAGCGTACCACCTGTTGGGAGCCAACCAAGCCTTGTTCTTCAGCGGCGTACCAAATAATATAAATAGGACGCTGTAATTTAAAGTCTGAAGCCAACAAAACACGCGCCACTTCCATCGCCGTTGCGGAACCACTGCCATCATCGCCGGCACCAGGCATTCGTTCGTGCTCATGTTCGCCAAGTGTATCCATATGAGCACCAAGAATTACGGCCGGCGCCTGAATATCCTTCCCAATCACGGTAACCAACGATGGTTGTCTATAACGCCCACCACTTGTCACAAAAAAGTTTGTGTGTCTTCTCGCCCATACGTGACGGCTAACCGTTCAAATTGCTCTTTCAACCAATGAGCAGTTTGCACTCCACTTTTTTGAGTCGCTGAGCGATTGGTAAACGTTGTCATTTGCGTCAAAGTATCCCAGAGATTATCCGCTTGGATTGTTTTTAATGCTTGTCGCACTATTTTCCGATGACCAATGGAGTACTTTTTGGCCGTAGGAGATGCCAAAGTGGCAACGGCCGGTTTTTGCAACAAGCCTGATGCCATTTGTTGTCGACCTTCGAAAGATAATTCATGAAAACGATGGCTAATATTCATAAAGCGCCCACAATGAACTTGATGCGCAAGTCGACTGACTTTATCGACCTCATTTGCCGGAACTTCCAAGATTTTAAAGGCGCGATCTTCTGCAAGCACAGCATAACCGGGCGACAATTCGGATGCCAGGCAGTGCGGAACTTGTATTTGCTCAACGGCAGGTGCAGCCTCAGCAACCCATTGGGAACCCCATAAAACGCCACCAATTAACCCAGCTATCCAATGTACTTTAGACATCATTCATCCTTATTTTTATCAGTAAATTGTTAATCATAGTCCAATGCAAGTAGAGAGCAATCTTATATGATTCCCATCAAAATAGATACATAACTATACTTAATGTATAAATTTTTACGGATTATTAACAGATTTATTCAGCATTTCTTAAGCTTAAGCAACTAAAATTAACAGCATACACTTTACTTAAAAGGAAAATATTATGGCAAAAGCTCAACAAGTTCTCAGTGAACTTAAATCTTTCATGCAAGAAAAAATCGATTCCGCACAATCCCGCATGGATGAAGGTCTTCATGAAGACGCCCTTGAATTGCTTGTCGAAGCCCTTGATGAACATTTTAGGACAATGGGCGGACTTTCCCAAATATATCGAGGTGGTGAAGCCGATGTTGAACAATTAAAAGTAGATGTACGTGGTTTATACGAACACGCCAAAGGGCTACAAACAACTTGTCAATCTGCATTAGCCGCTGAAGAAGAGAGTCATCAACAACGAGAAGCACTGTATGAACAAGCACATCTTGCTGCCGAAGAACGCCGGGTTGCCGAAGAGCGTGAGCGCGCACTCGCCGAAGAACGTCGGGTTGCCGAAGAGCATGAACGCGCGCTCGCCGAAGAACGTCGGGTTGCTGAAGAGCGTGAACGCACGCTCGCCGAAGAACGTCGGGTTGCTGAAGAGCGCAGGGCAGTAGAAGAGCGCAGAGCAGCGCAAGAACGTGAACGCACCACAGCCAAAGAGCGAGCAACCACCACCATCAATAAAGCCTTTGAGGAATTTCAAGGGGTAATATTTCGAGGCTTAGCCGATAATCTTTCACAACCCTCTCAAAGAAAACACGACATCTATTCTGCAGCACAAACATTGCTCAATGACTTAAAACTTGCAACGCAGACGTATTTAAACGATCCGCTGAATCCAACTGCGCAAACAGCTTTTAAAGCAATTTGCAACGATTTAATTGAGCAATCACTAAAAGGCGATATTGCCAAAGAACCAACGCTTGCTCAAGCTTGTCTTAAATGTTTGCAAGAGATCGTAAACGCAGTGGTTAAGTATACCGTGGGCCTGATTCCAGGAGGGCCTCAAAGAATGTTTGCCGTTGCCGAGACAGAGACCGTCAAAGAACTTAAAGCGCTGCAAACCAAACTCAATAAAGGTGACTTAACCGCACCTGACGTTGAACCCGAAAATTTTCGTCAAGAACTATAAGCAAAACTTGGTTTCAATCCGCCCATCCTTCCTCGGATGGGCTATTCCTCAGTAACCTGGATAACACAAAGCGCTATCCAGGATCAAAACGCACCGAAACTACTCCAGTAACCCAGCTCAAAACGAAGAGCAATCGTATATGCTTTTTTCAAATAAGAGTCATTATTGAACTATAAGTGCAAAAATTTACACATTCTTAACAGATTGATTCAGCATTTCTTAAGCTTAAGCAGCTAAAATTAACAGCATACACATTACCAAAAGGAAATATCATGCCACGCACTCCAAGAGAACGATTACAGGAAAAATTAAAATATGAAGCTCACGTCGCAGAAAGAGAAAAGCTTATCGAGCAGCTTACCGCTGAACTCGACAAACCGCATAGTGGGCAACTATCTTTCGAAGTTGCTCAGCAAATCATAAATCTCAATATCAGGAAAGAGCATGGATCAAAGCCATGGTATGAGGCTGATCAACCGTTCACAAAAGAGCATGCACAACACATCGCTACACTTGATGGCCGTCTTCGTGAAATAACAACCCAACTTCAAGACCGTGCACGCCTTGTTGCTGAAGAGCGTGAGCGCACAGGCACCGAAGAACGCCGTGTTGCTGAAGAGAGTGCACGCAGAGAAGCGCAAGAACGTGAACGCACCACAGCCAAAGAGCGAGCAACCACCACCATCAATAAAGCCTTTGAGGAATTTCAAGGGGTAATATTTCGAGGCTTAGCCGATAATCTTTCACAACCCTCTCAAAGAAAACACGACATCTATTCTGCAGCACAAACATTGCTCGATGACTTAAAACTTGCAACGAAGACGTATTTAAACGATCCACTGAATCCAACTGCGCAAACAGCTTTTAAAGCAATTTGCAACGATTTAATTGAGCAATCACTAAAAGGCGATATTGCCAAAGAACCAACGCTTGCTCAAGCTTGTCTTAAATGTTTGCAAGAGATCGTCAACGCGTTTGTTAAGTATACCGTGGGCTTGATTCCAGGGGGACCGCAAAGAATGTTTGCCGTTGCCGAGACAGAGACCGTCAAAGAACTTAAAGCGCTGCAAACCAAACTCAATAAAGGTGACTTAACCGCACCTGAAGCTGAACCTGAAAGCCCTCGTTCAGAACTATAAGTAAAGGTTAGTTTTCAATCCGCCCATCCTTTTTCGGATGGGCTATTCCTCATCGTAGCCTGAATAACGCAAAGCGCTATCCAGGATCAAAACGCCCAGAAACCGTTCTTATATTAAACAATAGGGTTGTTTAAATGCTAAAGCAAACAAAATATTTACAAAAATAAGCAACTATGCTAGCATGGTTCGGCCCAAACCATGGTAACTATTTAATCAAAGTGGAGAAAAGCATGGCAAGCTCAAGACAGACAACCGTAGCTCGATTACAAGAGTCATTAAAATTTAAATATCATGTTGAAGTAAGAGAAGAAGTGATCGCATCCCTTACGGCTAAATTGACCCAACCGCGAGTAGACGCGCAAGAATCAGTAAGACTCATAACAACTGCCATGGCAGCCAAACTTCGCAGAAACCATGGGGCAGATGGCTGGTACAGTACTAACCCTACTTTTACCAAAGGACATGCAGAACAAATTGCGCAATTAGACCTGAAAATCAGTGAATTGGTCGCTCAATTGAATGAACGTTATTCTGAACAACGCCGCCAAGAACGTGCCGCTGAAGAGCGTCGTCTTGAAGAACAACATCGTCTTGAAGAACAACATCGTCTTGAAGAACAACGTCGTCTTGAAGAACAACATCGTCTTGAAGAACAACATCGCCTTGAAGAACAACATCGTCTTGAAGAACAACATCGCCTTGAAGAACAACGTCACCTTGAAGAACAACGTCATCTTGAAGAACAACGTCGTCTCGAAGAGCAACGTCGCCTCGCAGAAGAGCCAGCCGCTCCTCACAAACTTACCGCCGAGGAAGAACAAGCAGCACGTGAAATTGCAGAAAAAGTTCGTGCTTTAAATGAAGCCGAGCGCACGACTGATGATGTCCTCATAGAAACGGGTTCCCTCAGTTCTGTAAGTGGTTCCGATGACGAAACAGAAGCCCAACAAGCTAAAATTACCGCAGCAATCAAACCTATTCAAACCGCATTGGATGCACTTACTGCCAATGTTTCAGCTTTGGAAGATAAGATTACGGACAATTCACGCTACCGCTTGATCCATGCCGCCGCAAATGCGTTGCTTACCAAGCTGCAAGGTTATGCCGATGAATATTACAAAAATCCTTTAGATAAAGACACTCGCGCAACTTTCCAGCGTCAATGCACAGAAGCCGTCGATGCTGCAAAACAAGGCGATTTGGCCAAAGAACCAAGATTGCTGCAATGTTTCATAAACTTCCTGAAATCCATCGCCAATGGCTTCGGGTTTGCCATCACCTTTGGCCAAAACAGCAATCTCTTTTTTGCTCCTGCCAAAACAGCGGCTGTTGCTATGGTTGAGGACATTCAAAAGCAAATCAATGCCGGTTTAGTAGATATTGAAGCACCCCATGAAGCATCTACCATAGCCGCTACCCTATAAAGCAGCGCATTTTTGCTGAAAATCTTTTTCGGCATTCCAGCTCATACGCGTTGGAATGCCGTTTTTAAATCACTTGCTTTCCCAACATGGCAACATTTCTTTTCCTTATAGGCGTATTGATTATTCAAGCTAACCTGCTGAGATAAGTTCAAACGAAATCTTCTGGATTCCAGCTAAGCATCTCCTGGTCAGCATTTAAATCTCACCCAATTGTTATTGATAATCATTTTCATTTGTAATAAAGTACCAATCTTATTATTGCAGTCCAACTGATGATTATGAATTTATCAAGAAAACGCTTAAAAAAACTGCCTTATCATCTCACCTTGCTGTTGCTGACCGCAGGCGCCAGCTTAATTATTGGTTTCTTAAGTTTTGGTGGCATGTATGCCTTATGGCCAATCCTTCCTCTCGCTTTTGCAGCTTTTGGGCTTTCTGTCGCTTACGAAGGGGAAATTTATTTACAAAACATCAAAGGCGCGTTGAATAAGCTTTTTAAACACCAGCATTTGGAACGCCAGCTGGCCAAAGAGTATTTGTTCAAACAATTTCCCGATACAGCGTCTGAAGATTGCCCCCTATTTTTCAAAGATTATGAAGCTCAACTCAACTTACTCCATGCATTCGGACATACCCGCCTGGATAAAGCAAGTCAGGCACAAAAAAAGCAGGTAGAGAAAACACTACGCGACATGGAAAAATGGTTTGCAGTGCAATTGTTTGCCCAACATAACGATGAAGAAGAATTAACGGCCTACGAACTCGAATTGCGCAACTGGCTTGCCCGTCATGAACAAGACCAATGGCGGACACGGCTTAATCAGCGCCGTAATACGTATCTTGGAGTAAAATTGTTCAGTGGCCTTGCCGGCTTATTTATGGGGCTAGGAACCACCTATCTTTTAGTGGAAGCTTTTTCCACCATTCCCTTCATGGCAGCCATTTCTTTTACCGCTTGGCCACTGTTGATTGTCCCTATGGCCATCATGGCAGGTTCTGCTTACGCTTTGCTGACTTACAATGCAATAACCGACATGATAGCCAATGATACATTGCGCACATGGTATAGAAAAATCCGCGATGACTTAAGCCATGGCGTAAACTTGCGCAGTATCTTCATGGCCGTCATGGCCATCGCACTGGTTGCCTTGGCGCTGGCATTAACCATTTGCACCGCCGGCACGTGGTGGACAATTGCCAAAGAAGCTCGACCGCTTTTTACCTGGATGAGCAAGATGCCAAGCTTCATCATGGGGATTATTACCCCCATGATTACTGGCTTATCGGCTGTGGTATTCAACTTGCAAAACACCAGTGAGTCATTGGAAATGCTCGATGACGCCACGCGCATGCAAAGTAATATATTTTCCCGTATGTGGAATGGCATTAAACATGGTTTTAGTCATTTACAACAACATGAAAACTGGCTGCAACTGTTCAATCCCTTCCGCCTATTGTTAAAACTCACGCTCACGCCCTTACGCATTCTCTTATTTTTCGGTCATTTGATTAGTATTGGTGTTACCGCCGATCGTGTGCCTGGCGTCTCGCAAATTGCTTCAGCACTTCTTGGTATTCTTAGCGAAGGATTTGAAGACGCTCATTATTTCCTTGGCCATGATCATGACGACGACGATCATAAACATCCTGATACGCACAATGTCAAAGCCTTATTACAGGAACGATTAGGAGAAGAGCATGGCCATGATCATGAAGCGGACCTGCCTACCCGCTTTCTTAAATTGCTTTTTTCACCCATTTATTTTCTCGCGGCCAGCTGGGATTATTTAACCAGCAAAATGAATACGGCACCACGCAAAGCCATTACCTTCGCCCGTGCCTGGGACAAGCAACTGGGTCTTTCAGAAGAAAAAACGGTGACGCTTCCAAAACAGGCAGCACGGCCTTCATCTGCCTGGACGATTGAACATGCGCTTTATCGCATTGAACGGCATAAAGAAAAGCAATTGCAAAGCGCCTGGATTGGTCAAGGCATTGCTCAGGAAAAAAGCAAGCGCTTAACTCAACTGCAAAAAGACATACGGCAATTAGAGGCTTCTGATGAAACGACCGTAAGTACCCGGCTGGCTGCTGAAAAACAAGCTATTTACTGCAAACATCGCTTTTTTGCTTCCGGTCCCACAAGCACCACCACCTTCCTGGAGGAGTTGCCACAAAGAATCGCCAGCCCTGCGGCCTGATAGAACACCTTGATAACCTGTTAGCGCTGCACGTTAACCAGGTTACAGTAAAACGTTCTCCGGGGCATCATACCCCAAAGATTAAGACTCGGCGAGCAAACTCTTTATTCCTGCCAGATGCGATTTTGCCAAAGCTTTAGATTTGGCTTCATTACGATCACCGGCACGCCCAAACCACTCCAGGCTGTCTTGCGGTAATTCATCCAAAAAACGGCTGGGAAGGCAATCCTGCAACTCCCCCCCTCGACGTCTTTGCTTTGCAAGGGAAATGCATAATCCCTTTTGCGCGCGCGTGATGCCAACATACGCCAATCGGCGCTCTTCTTCTATTTGCTCTTCATCAATACTGACGCGATGAGGCAATAACTCCTCTTCCATGCCTACCAAATAAACATAAGGAAACTCCAATCCCTTGGAAGCATGCAACGTCATCAATTGCAGGGTATTACTGTCATATTCGTCCGCTTGTTCCAGGATATCGATTAAAATCAGCTTATTGATGACATCCGTCAAATGACCATCCGGTTCTTTATTTAACAGGCGCTCTACCCATTCAAGCAACTCCCACACATTATCCATTTTTTTTTGTGCTTTTATGGGAGTATCACATTGCTCATACACATAAGCTTCGTAACCACTATCTTCAACCATTTCCCGCAAAACTGCAGCAACAGAACCTTGCCGGCAGCGCAAGCGAATGGACTCCAACCATTGCTTGAAATTCTGCAAGGCAGCGCGCGGTTTATCATCCAGATATTCGGATAACGCTAAATGATCACAACAGGCATAAAGGCTTTGTTCTCTCGCTTGCGCGTAGTGGCCCAATGCCGAAAGCGTTGCCTCCCCTATGCCGCGCTTAGGCGTATTAATCACTCGTAAAAAAGCAGCATCATCCAATTCATTGCTTAACAGCTTAAGATAGGCAAACACATCTTTAATCTCGGTGCGAGCAAACCAGGACTGACCACCACTGAGGCGATATGGAATACCATGGTGACGCAATACTTTTTCAAATATCCGGGATTGATGATTACCTCGATATAAAATGGCATAATCCCCATAAGACTTCCCCGTACGCAACTTATGGCTGATAAGATCAGCAATGATTTGTTCCGCTTCATCCTGCTCATCCTTGCAACACAAAACACGAATTAAGTCGCCATACCCCAGCTCACTCCATAATTTTTTGGTAAACAAGTGGGAATTATTGGCAATCAAATGATTTGCCGCATTTAAAATGCGTATGGTTGAGCGGTAATTTTGCTCAAGTTTGATGAGTTTTAACTGTGGATAATCTTTTTGCAACTGCTCTAAATTTTCAGGCCGGGCACCTCGCCAGGCATAAATGGATTGATCATCATCCCCCACCACCGTAAAACGTGCTCGTTCACCGGCTAATAATTTTACCAACGCATATTGGGACGTATTAGAGTCTTGATACTCATCAATCAATAAATGACGAATCTTATTTTGCCAACGTTCCCGACTATCCGCCTGTTGTGTCAGTAGCAAAACTGGCAAGCGAATCAAGTCATCAAAATCAACCGCATTGTAGGCTCGCAATAATTGTTGATACTGTGGATAAAGCGCTGCTGCCTCAACGATTAATGCTTCTTCGCTTCCTCGTAATTGCACTTCCTCTGGCGCCAATAATTCATTTTTCCAACGAGATATTTGCTGTTGTATACGCAATAAATCTTCACGTTGATTGGCCCTTGAGGCAGGAAGCAAGTTACGCAGCATTTGCAAGCAATCTTCCTGATCGAAAATACTAAATCCTCGTTTAAGACCACAACGGCCAACTTCCCGTTTAATAATCGTTAATCCTAACGTATGAAACGTTGCCACATTCAGGCCACGACGAGTGGCTGGAGGTAACGTGGATGCAACACGCTCACGCATTTCATTAGCCGCTTTATTGGTGAAAGTAACCGCATAGACGCTCTGGGCAGCATAGCCACACTGTTCAATCAAATAGGCAATTTTTTGGGTAATCACCCGAGTTTTACCACTGCCCGCACCAGCAAGCACCAGTAAAGGTCCATCGATGTATTTAACCGCCGCCATTTGTTGCGGATTAAGCATATAATACTCGTACAAAAAAAGGCCATTATGCCACGTAAAAAAGATAGGGAAAACGTCGTTTACTATCATCCCGAAAAAAGCCGTGTGCAAGGGGTCTGTGAAGTTACTTCCACTTTTTCCAGAATGACACCTAGGGAGCAAAGAAAGTGTGCTAGAATCGCATTTTTTAATGAGCAAATTGCCCCATGAACGAAACCGATACCCTCCAACGCTTCCTCTTTGAACACGCCAGCATTCGCGGCGAAATTGTTCATCTGCAAGAAACTTACAAAACCATCATGAATCAACATCATTATCCCCCTCAGGTTAAAAACCTTTTGGGTGAAGCGCTAGTTTCCTGCATTTTATTGACGGCCAGCATTAAATTTGAAGGGGAAGTAAGCCTGCAATTTCATGGAGACCAACGTCTGTCGTTACTTATCGTCCAATGCAATCATCAACTGCAGGTGCGGGCCTTTGCCAAATATCAAGAAAATAAACATGCCATCGATTACCATGAAGCCTTTTTACAGGGAAAAATGGTGCTCACTATTAATCAATACCAACAAACACAAGCGTATCAAAGTGTGGTACCTATTCGCTCTATCTCAATGAGTGAAAATCTCATGCATTATTTTGCCCAATCAGAACAAGTATCCACGCGCGTTTGGCTGGCCGCAGATGACCATCAAGCTGCCGGCATGTTGCTGCAATTAATGCCGGGACAAGACACCTTGCAACGTGAACAGTTTTGGGAATATGCTGTTCAACTTGGGCAAACCATCACTGAAAAAGAATTACTTACTTTAGATAATCCCACCATTTTACATCGTTTGTATCATGAAACCGAATTGCGCTTATATCCGGCACGAGCCATACAATTCCACTGCCGCTGCAGCACCGAAAAAATGAAAGAAGTACTTAAAATTTTAGGAGAAGAAGATCTCAAACAGCTGCTAGCCGAAAAAGGCAACGTGGAAATTAACTGTGATTTTTGCAACAAACGTTACGCGTTTGATGCCATTGATATCACCATGCTCTTTCGTCAATAGGGAAATAAGTACTCTGACATCATCCGATCTAGATTGCCGGAATTGGAATAGCATCCAAACGTTTTTCCAGCTCATTGACTTTGCTTATGGAATTGGTTTCGCTGAAAAATAAAAACCGGCCATTCACTGCCAAATTGATCAACCCCGCAGCAAGATAACCCACGCCCAGACCCAGAACAGCAAGCCCAATATTGGCCAAAATGTAATTGTAATCCCGATGTTTTTCCAACTCCGGTCGTGCCGTCCTAATCGCATCGTCGCAGGTACGTTTAAATGCTTGATAGGTTACAGCATTTTCATTACGTCGATAGACTTCCAATGCATCGCTAAGGGCTGTATGCAACGCTCTGGCGCTACGAGCCGCTAACCCGTAAGTAGCATGATCTTTTTCAGCCTTATGTTCAAGTTCGCTTGCTTTCGTGTGTAAGATAAGCAATTGATCCATAAATTTTTGTTTTGCAGGATCTGCCATAACGTTGGCTTGATGGTACGCTTCCAGACAACGTGCTTTTTCTTCTGCTGATATAATGTTGCGGTCAACAAACACCGTCAGGACCTGACGAAATTTTGCCTCATCAATCGGCGCTCGAAATTGTGCATGCATATGCGTTTCATCGCGATCAAACGCATCTTGGTGGTATTGGTCATGATCAGCATCTTCTCGATGAATAAAACGGCGGACACCTAACTGTGTGGCCCCATGAGTGTATTCAATCATTTGAAATTGCTCTTCTACAAAATTCGTCACTTCAGCGTAGTAACAATCAAGCTCTACAAACACAGGAAGCCCAAAGAAAGATGCGAGTTGCATGGATTTGCCACCGTTTTTTAGGATACAAGGTAATGGTATCGTTAAATAAACTGATATTGACTTTTTCACAAAGATGAGTAAATGCTCGCATGTCAGGCCTTGATTTGAAAAATTTCCATTAGGCACATCATCGTGCCTAATTAATTTTAAAATGTCAGGTCATTATAAGATTAAAAGATTAACAATTTATTAAGGCCTTTCACTGCATCGGCAAATCAATCGCTGCCAATATGCTGTCATGAGCATCAGCAATGTGTAAATAATTACCACGCATGGCCTGCAAAATTTGCTTTAGCGTCATAAATTGCGCACTTAACTGAAAATACAAAGCAGCTGATTCACTATCCTGCAATTCACCAACCGTCATGTACGCGGCTTGCCCCATATCACTGAAATAATCAAGGCTGACATGGCGCCTCATTGCCATACCGGGGAAAAGTCCGCAAAGCAACAAGCTTTTATCACCGACATCACGAAGTAATTCAACCTGGCGTCTGCCCGGTAAACGCATGGATTCGAGGAAATCAAGTGCAAGAACGGATTCGAGTAATTGCGTGGCTTGAGAAAAACGCATCAATAAAAATACCAAATAACTTTCAGTGTTTTCATTAAGTACCAGGCGAGTGGATGCTTGAGCCTCATTCACTAAAGCATGCCATTGGCTAGTGTCGGTGGGATGCAGAATTAATTTTTTCATAATTATCCACCTTTTTTTCATATGGCTTATTATTAGTGTAGCAAAGCTTGTGCCACATGAAAGGGTTTTTATTACAAAAGAAGCAGGCCTATTGTATAATGGTAAATACATATACAAAAACAATTTGTCCACACGGGTATAACGATTTTTAATGTGTTTCTTCATTTTCTCTTTTTTATAAAAGGCAAAAGGATTTTAAAAATCTCCTCCTGCCTCAAAAAGAGTGTTTCCAAGAAGAACGTTTAAAAACAGTTGTACCAGCAGTATGTAATTATATTAAGGTTCCTATGATAGAAAAAATCCGTAATATTGCCATCATCGCGCATGTTGATCATGGCAAAACCACCCTCGTTGATAAATTATTACAACAGACAGGCACTTTGAATGAACGCGCTCCTATGGTTGAACGCCTCATGGATTCCAACGCCTTGGAAAAAGAACGCGGCATTACTATTTTAGCTAAAAACACTTGCGTTCATTGGCAAGGCTATCAAATTAACATTGTTGATACCCCAGGGCACGCCGACTTCGGCGGCGAAGTTGAACGCATATTATCGATGGTTGACAGTGTGTTGCTGCTGGTGGATGCTGTAGATGGCCCCATGCCTCAGACTCGCTTTGTGACTCAAAAAGCTTTTGCGCGTGGATTAAATCCAATCGTCGTTATTAATAAAATTGACCGGCCAGGTGCCAGACCTCATTGGGTTATGGACCAAGTGTTTGATTTATTTGATAATCTTGGAGCAAGTGATAAACAACTGGATTTCCCTGTGATTTATGCCTCTGCGCTTCATGGTTATGCAAAACTCAATTTAGAAGATAATCACGAAGATATGCAACCCTTATTGCAAACCATCATCGATAAAGTAAATCCGCCCGACGTTGATGAACAAGGCCCTTTTCAAATGCAAATCAGCTCACTGGACTATTCTTCCTACGTAGGAACCATTGGCATTGGTCGAGTGAGCCGCGGACAAATTAAAGCCAAATCACCTATTAAAATCATTGATAAACATGGCGAGGTGCGCAGTGGACGTTTACTGCAACTTTTAGGATTTAAAGGTCTTGAGCGCATTGAAATTGAACAAGCAAGCGCTGGGGATATCATCGCCATAACCGGTATTGCTGAATTAAATATATCCGATACCATTTGTGATCCGGCGCATGTTGAAGCCATGACTCCACTCACCGTTGATGAACCCACGATAAGTATGACCTTTCAGGTTAATGACTCTCCTTTTGCTGGACAAGAAGGAAAGTTTGTTACCAGCAGAAAATTGCGCGAAAGACTGCAAACTGAGTTACTGCATAATGTTGCTTTACGCGTTGAAGATACTGAAGATCCAGATAAATTCCGTGTGTCGGGTCGAGGCGAGCTGCATTTATCCATCCTTATTGAAAATATGCGGCGTGAAGGTTATGAATTGGCCATTTCCAAACCGGAAGTCATTTTACGCGAACAACAAGACGAATTGCTTGAACCTTATGAGCGATTGACCGTGGATGTTGAAGAAAGCCATCAAGGCAGCATCATGGAAAAATTGGGTGAACGTCGCGGCGAATTACAAAATATGCTGCCCGACGGCAAAGGGCGCGTACGATTGGATTACCTGATCCCCACTCGCGGATTGATTGGTTTCCATACAGAATTTTTATCCAGCACGTCCGGGACAGGTCTCATGTATCATGTTTACGATCATTACGGTCCAGCCATCCGTGGACGAATTGGTAAACGCAACAACGGGGTGCTCATAGCCAACTGTCAAGGTACGGCGCGTGCATTTGCCTTGTTTAATCTCCAAGAGCGGGGACGCTTATTCATTGAACCACAAACGGTTTGCTATGAAGGCATGATCGTTGGCATTCACGCTCGGGATAATGACTTGGTCGTTAATGTTACCAAAGAAAAACAATTAACCAACATCCGCGCTGCTGGCAGTGATGAAAATATTATCCTGACGCCACCCGTTAAGTTTTCACTGGAACAAGCGTTAGAATTCATTGACGAGGATGAGTTGGTTGAAGTGACCCCACAATCCATTCGCTTGCGTAAAAAAGAATTAAAAGAACATGAGCGTAAGCGTACAGCAAGGGCTGCAAATAATGAGGACTAAGAATTTTCTGGCCTTTGCTTTTTAATTTCCCCCATGCAAAAGGGGATTAGGAAGGATTTTGAACGTTCTTATTGATCCACAGAAAATCCTTCCTCCTTTTATAAAAGAAGGCAACAGCAAAAACTCCATTTAAAATGGGAAATTATATGGACGGATTAATGCATGCTCAAACAGAAATTTAAACGGGTTATCTTATACGCACGCCAACACCGCGCTAATCAGAACGTCAATGAAACCTTACATCGACTCATAGATTATTTAACCCCCCTGCACGTTGAGGTTTATCAAGATACAGACACCGCCGCAAGTTTTAAACTTAAACTGTCCATCCTTGCCCGTGAAGAAATGGGAGAAAAACAAGATTTAATCATTGTGGTTGGTGGAGATGGAAGTTTGTTATCAGCTGCTCGCATGGCTATCAAAGTCAATGCCCCGGTGATTGGTATCAACCGTGGACGCTTAGGCTTTTTAACCGACATTTCACCCCAGGATATTGAAACCCAATTAACCAAAGTATTAAATGGAGAATATTTAGAAGAACGCCGTTTTTTACTGCAA